>JALUZF010000231.1 GCA_027012135.1 Gammaproteobacteria bacterium | reverse complement strand
GGGTATGTACAACCAGGGTATCACCGGCCTGAAACGGCAGATCCCGAATACCTTCACCAGCACCCATAGTTTCACCTTCACGGTGCAGTGCAACCATAGCCAGGCCATAAGTCTTTCTTAACCAGACATCGCGGGCCGATTTACCAATAAGCTGGGAACCTGGTGGAATAACCACTTCAGCAACACCGGAACGGGCAGCAGAAAGACTGTCGGCAAAGTACTCCAGATCATCCTTAACTTCCAGCTCATAATCCCTGGCAAAATCCTGGATGTATTTTTCAGAACCCAGAACCCCTAAAACCGTATTAGCTTCAATAGTATAGTCACGAGCCACACCATTAGGTCCAATAGCTATATCCTTGGTATTGCCCTTAATGGCGGCAATAATACGGATGTGCTCTTTCTGTTCAATATCATTCAATATATGGCCAATCAACGGGCTGCCGGGTGGCACCACAATTTCAAACATGGCATAGTCAATACCGTAAATATTCTGAAAATATTCCATGGTATTGGTGGCTTTACTGGCATCGGCCTTCTCACTGACTTTAGGCAGCACAAAACGCCCGGCAAGAACAAAGTAGATAATACCGGAAAAAACCAGAGCCAGACCAACCGGAGTGACTGAAAACAGTCCCCAGGTATGCATCTGCTGATCGGCTGGTAAACCGTGATTAGAAGTTAAAATCAGGTCATTTAATAAAATCAGTGGTGACGAACCGACCATGGTAACCGTACCACCCAGAATAGCACAGAAACCCATAGGCATTAATAAACGGGACATAGGTACACCGGAACGGGCAGAAATTCTACTGACCACAGGAATAAACAGGGCTGCGGCACCCACGTTCTGCATAAAGGAAGAAATAATACCCACAGTACTGGAAACAATCGGGATAATACGTTTTTCCGAGGTACCTCCAGCATTTAGAATAAAGGCAGCAACTTTGGACATAATACCGGTTTTATCCAGACCGGCACCAATAATCATAATGGCAATAATAGACATAACCGCGTTACTGGAGAAACCTTTAAAAATCAGGTCAGAAGAAACCAGACCTCTTTCCAGCCCCATTATCGGTGCAAACAGTGTCGACAGCCCCAGTAACACCATAATGCAGATAGCGGTCACATCAACATCCACAACCTCAAATGCAAACATGTAAATGGTCAAAACCAGCAGGCCCATAACCCAGGCCATTTCAACTGATGGAACAATAGAGGCCATAAACAATGCGAGCCCGAGAAATATAATCCCGGCAATTATTTTCTTTTTTTCTGCCATGATCCCGTTTTTCATTAAATTTTCTTCTCCTCAACAACCCGTTCAGCAGCCGTCTTTCTTATTACCTGACTTTTACAACTGGTAGTGGCGCATTAACCGGTAAGAATGATTATTTTTCCCAAAATTTTAAAAAAGCACATCATGATAAACTAACTCGAGCAACTATTTCAAGTTGCAACACCCCATAGAATACAATGTTATTGATTAATGTCGCCTATAAAATCAAAAACTTCCCGTTTCCAGCATTATCAGGGTGCAGTCATGTTCATAACTTATTCCGGCATCCTCTAAAGCCTGTTCCAGTAATTCTGATTCTGTTCCAGGATTAAAAATCACTCTGCCCGGCTTTAGTTTCACAATATCCTTAATTAAACTCTGGCTGCGTTGAGCACCGATATAAAGGGAAAGGGTATCAACAGATTCGGTTATTTCCTCAAGTGTATTATTTACCTTAATACCTTCAATTTCAGTCAGTTTCGGGTGAACAGGAATAATACGATGGCCATGCCGTTTGAGTAACTGCAGGGCTTTCAAGGCATAGCGATGGGGTTTATTACTGGCACCAAGAATAAGCACCGTCTGTATATTTGAAGTTTTTCCCATAAATAGGCTCCTGAATCGTCTCATGACCTGATAAAATAAAATTATTATCCTAAATAAATAAGTTGAATCGTAGCGAGAATGATCAGAGTGCTGAAGATACAAGGATTTACAGGTTATTTTGGCTTTATTCGTAGTCACACTACGGGTGAAGTCAAAATGTTCTGGAAAGCCTTGTAGATTGAGTACTATGGACATTCGCAGTAGGTTCAACTAATTTATTTAGGATTATGCCATACATTATTCTATTTGCGATTTTTCTGCTGCTGATGTTTCTTCCCCAATGGTGGGTTAAATACATTATGCAGAAATACAGCCGGCCCATTAATGCCCTGCCCGGCACCGGCGGTGAACTGGCACAGCACCTGATTGACCAGTATCAGTTGCCTGTCAGCCTGGAAACCACTGAACAGGGCGATCATTACGATCCTCAAACTAAAACCGTCCGGCTCAGCCCACAGTACTATAACGGTAAATCCCTGACCGCAATTGCGATTGCTGCCCACGAAGTGGGCCATGCTATTCAGGATCACAAACAGGATCAATTACTGAAGCTCAGGGGCATCATGGTAAAAAACGCCCAGCGCTTTGAAAAACTGGGCAGCGGCATTATTATCACAGCCCCGCTTTTAGGCGCTCTGACTCACTCTCCGGCTCTGGGCTTTGTTATTGCTCTTATCGGTCTGTTAACTATGGGGTCTATTGTTTTAGTCCACCTTATCAGTCTGCCGGTGGAATTTGATGCCAGTTTTAATAAAGCCCTGCCGGTACTTGAAGCCGGCTGTTATATTACCAAACGTGACCTGATCCCTGTACGCCAGGTATTATTAGCCGCCGCTCTTACCTATGTAGCGGCAGCACTGGCCAGCTTACTCAATGTCGGCCGCTGGCTAACCATTTTATTACGACGTTGATGGTGTTGATGACAATGATATCGATAAAAACAAATTGAATTTTTTTATTGAAATTCTGTCTTAAAAACAAATATAGAAATATAAATTCTATTTGTTTTATTAAGTTTAAATAAGGAGTCAGTTTATGAAAAAAACAATCATAACCGGCCTTGTTTTATCACTGGGCATTGTTTCCAGTCAGAATGCTTTCAGTGATATTAAGGCAGCCAACCAGCAAAATGTTACACAATCTCAACCATCGTCATTACAGACACAGAACACTTCATCCTGGCTGGGTGTCTGGATAGAAGATATTCCCATGAGCCTGGCCAGACATATTGCCCCTTTATTAAAAGATAATCAGGGGGTTATTATCCGCAAAGTATCACCTGATTCACCGGCTCAGGCTGCAGGCCTGCAGGAATACGATGTGATTACTGCGTTTAATGATCAGGATATCTATTCGCAGAAACAGTTGACTGCTCTGGTTAGAGGTACAGCGCCTGATACAAAAGTTAAACTGGACATTATTCACCAGGGCAAACCCGCCAGCAAGGAAGTCGTTTTAAAGGCGGCGCCAGCTCAACAGCGTGCATATCATGGCCCGCAAAAACATCCCTGGCCGCCATTCGGGCAACACCCCATGCCCAGACAACACTTTGGACAACCCGGTTCAATGGGCTTGCTGCCACCGCCTTCCTGGTTAAATGAGCCATTTTTCCAGCAGGGTTTTAATCAGCCTGTACCACAAAATGCACCTGTGAACCGGGGCATGCCTCCAGCTCCGCCTAATCAGTCCACAAGCTGGTCAGAATCTCATTTTGAATCCATTGAAATAGAATCAACCGGTAATGACAAAATTCGTGCGGCTGTAAAATATGAAGACAGTGACGGCAACAGGAAAGAGTTTGTCTTTGAAGGCAATCAGGATGAAATCCGCAAACAGATCATGAACCAGAAAGAAATGGACAACACTAAAAAGCAGCGTCTGCTGCAGGCTCTGGATATGAGCAACACGCCTCCTCAGTTCCCTGAGATCCCTGTACCTGACTGGTTTAACCAGCCACCACCCTGGTTCCATAATCCTAAATAAATCAGTTGAACCGTAGCGAGAATGATCAGAGTGCTGGAGATACAAGGTTTTACAGGTTATTTTGGCTTTATTCGTAGTCACCCTACGGGTGAAGTCAAAATGTTCTGGAAAGCCTTGTAGATTCCGTGCTATGGACATTCGCAGTAGGTTCAACTGATTTATTTAGGATAATATGCGTTAAAATCCTTCCCGCCCCGTCTGGTTCCCATACTCCCATGTGGGAACCATATCTTGCTCATTTCATTGCCAATGTTTACTATTTCGAAACTTTTATCTAGACTTTAGTCATCATTCTAATAAAGCTAATTCTAAAAGAGCTAAATCTAAAAAAGTAAAGGTATTATTTTGGAAAACCCCAGAAAAAGAATACGCATTGGCGATCTTCTTGTCGAACATAAACTGATTTCTGAGGGCCAGCTAAGTGCAGCGCTGGCAGATCAAAAAACCACTGGACGAAAACTGGGCCAGGTTCTGATAGACAATGGCTATATTTCTGAAGAAAAATTTCTGGATTTTCTGTCCCGCCAGCTGAATGTTCCCTATGTCGATTTAAAACAGTACAGGTATCAGCAAGAAGTGGTACACCTGCTGCCGGAAACCCTGGCACGCCGGTATCGGGCCATTGTCCTGGCTGACAGAAAGAACAGTCTACTGGTGGGTATGGCTGATCCCTCTGATATTTTTGCCTATGATGACATTCATAAAATTCTCAAGCGCCCTATCAGCCTGGCCCTGGTACGGGAAAAAGATCTGCTTAAAACTCTGGACATTGTTTACCGGCGGGAAGATGAAATAACCTCTCTGGCTGAAGAACTGGATGAGGAACTGTCTGAAACCGATATTGATCTGGAACAGATGGTTCAGAGTGATGATGTAAAAAATGCCCCGGTGGTACGTTTGCTGCAGACCATTTTTGAAGATGCCGTACAGATGAATGCATCGGATATTCATATTGAACCGGACGAAAAAATACTGCGTATTCGTATGCGTATTGACGGTGTACTCAATGAACAGGTCATGAATGAAAAACGCATTGTTTCTGCCCTGGTATCCCGTCTCAAGTTAATGTCCGGACTTAATATTTCAGAAAAACGCGTACCGCAGGATGGACGTTTTCATATAAAAATCAAACAGCACTCCATTGATGTCCGTCTGTCCACCATGCCGACCCAGCATGGTGAATCGGTAGTCATGCGATTACTGAATCAGAGTGCCGGAATGCTGGATCTGAATGAAATCGGTATGAGCGATGAAATTCTGCAGCGGTTCAGAAAAATTATTCATCGTCCCCACGGTCTGGTACTGCTTACGGGGCCCACCGGCAGTGGTAAAACCACCACCTTATATGCGGCATTAAATGAACTGAACAGCAGCGAGAAAAAAATCATAACCGTAGAAGATCCGGTTGAATATCGCCTTGAGCGTATTAGCCAGGTACAGGTAAATGATAAAATTGATCTGAGTTTTTCCAAAGTGCTCAGAAGCACTTTAAGACAAGATCCGGATATTATCCTGATTGGTGAAATGCGGGACTCAGAAACAGCCGATATTGCTGTACGTTCTGCCATGACCGGCCATATGGTGCTGTCCACCCTGCATACCAATGATGCCATCAGCACAGTTTATCGGCTTCAGGATATGGGGGTCGATGGTTATCTTATTGCCACTTCACTACAGGCCATTGTGGCCCAGAGACTGGTTCGAAAAATATGTGATAACTGTAAAACAGAATATGTACTCGATGAGCATGAAAAAGTCTGGTTGCTGGGAGCCGTTAATGAAAATATCGATAATATCCATTTTTATCAGGGCAAGGGCTGCCATCTTTGCAACAATACCGGATATAAAGGCCGTAAAGGCGTGCATGAAATCCTGGAAATTAATAATGAATTAACCAGCGCCTTCCGGCAGGATGATGCCAACACTTTTGTTAAACTTGCCAAACGGGCACCCGGTTACAGGCCACTGGTCAATAGTGCACTGGACCTGGCCAGACAGGGGTTAACCAGTATTGAAGAAGTTCTGCGCCTGGCAGGCACCATTGAAAAACATTAGGGGCTGTTGATCTTTTGTGGTTAAAAAATAGGCAGCATGGTATTTGTTAAACAAGTATAATGGTTTTGCGAAAAATCAACATACAAGAACGCTTACCATGCCAAGAACTATTTTAACAGA
>JALUZF010000230.1 GCA_027012135.1 Gammaproteobacteria bacterium | reverse complement strand
CCATATTAGATAGTTATCACAAATTATCAGATATGGAGGTTATCAAAATGTCAGTTCACCCCTCATGGAGTCCTTTATTCGATTTTCCCGGTTGGGTCATCAAGGAAATTAAAACCAGGCCGGAAATTGCCATGATTAGACTTCAACGCGACAAACGATTCAGTATTCGTTGCCCTTATTGTTATAAACGATCTGGCACGAATCGCAAGGTATGGCAAAGCGTTAGTGACCTTCCCCTGGGCATTGCCAGTATTGTGAAAATACACTATGAGGCTATCCAGGGGTTTTGTGCCTGCTGTGAGCGTTATTTTACCATAGTTCCACATGGCTTTGATCATGCTGTTCGGGCAACTCGCCGCCTTATGCATTATGTTTGTCGTCTTTGTCGATTCATGCCGGCCGACAATGTAGCGGAATTTTTACCGATCTCAGCAAGTACAGCCAGGCGTTTGGGACAAGAAGGTGCTTGCCGAACACCTGCCTGAGCCTGATTTCGACAATTTACGGGCTATATCCGGATTTCTCAAACGTCGATTTCCTTGGATATACCATGGTTTCAGGGATAAGCCTCATTTTATATGGTTTTAAAACAGGGTGGGGATCTGTGTGGGTATATCAAGGTCGCCTATCAAAAGGAAAATGATGTCAGACAAGGCATTCAATGAATGCGTATCTTTGTTAAGTCCAGATATCTATCTTCCTTCCCTGAAAAAGCTGATAGCATGGATGGTGAATCCATCAAGGCCAAGCCCTTCGGGTACTCCACTTCGTTTCGCAGCCTTGACAGATTCCCCTTACCATGCTGAACCTGAGGGTGCCGACGGCGAGAGAACGCCGACTTTTTACCTCTGGCTCAAGAACTATTATAGGGCAAAATCCTCCCCCCTCCCCCAAAAAAAATGTTGAGAGATTCGGATTGACCCGACAATTTACGCTATGTCATTGTATACGTAAAGTCCATTGGTAAAGGCCACAATTACCTGACTGTTGTGATCAACGGTGAAACTGGCGAAGTCCTCCATCTTGCCGAGGGCAAAAAGAAAGAATCCTTTGAGTCCTTTTTTGCTAGGTTGTCCGCCCTGTAGATCAACAACATCAAAGCCATAGCCATGGACCGTGCCGGAGCCTATAAGGCTGTTGCGCAGGAGCGGGCCCCAAAGGCAGAGATTGTTTTTGATAAATTCCATATTATTGCAAACCTCAACCAGGCAATCGACGAGGTGCGCAGAAATGCCTGGCGGGAAGCAAGCAAGGATGACAAGCGTTTTATCAAGGGACAGCGTTACAACTTATTTCGCCATCCTGAAAACCTCCGGGAAGACCAAGCCTCCGATTTTGCACTTTTGTTCGAGATAAATAAACCGTTATTCCAGGCATATCTCCTCAAGGATGCACTCAGAAAGCTGTGGACTTATGTCTATCCTGGTTGGGCAGGCAAATATCTCGACAAGTGGATTTACTGGGTAAATGAATCCGGCCTTACTCCCCTGGTCAAGTTTGCCAAGGGTCTTGATTGAGATAGGGCCGAGGTTTTAGCCTGCATAAAACATCGCATAACATCAGCCAAACTTGAAGCATTCAACGGCATTATCGACCGTATTGTCCGTAAAGCG
>JALUZF010000229.1 GCA_027012135.1 Gammaproteobacteria bacterium | reverse complement strand
CCATCCCGATTACGGGCTGGTGCGCAGCGCTGTTTTTCTGGCCGCCGCCTCCACCCTGATCGGATTCGGCGTCCTCTGTTTTGCCGACCACTCCCTGCTGCGCAGTATCGGCATTATCTCCCTGCTTGGTATCGGTTATTCCCTGCTCGGTGCCTTTCTCCTTCTGCCGCCGTTGCTGAACTGGTATTTCAGTGCTGACAGGCCCCATAAAGGGCAAAAATCGGATATTTTTTCCCGGGTGCGACGCCGGTACCGGACCCTTGAGGCCTATCCCCGCATGTTTGCCCGCTTTAAACTTCGCTTTGATCCCATGTTCACTGAGTTACCGAAGATACTGGCGTCAGCGCAAAATGGGCGGCAGGTGCGCACCATTGTCGACATCGGCTGTGGCTATGGGGTACCGGCCTGCTGGTGTCTGGAGTATTTTCCCCAGGCCACAGTCCATGGACTGGATCCGGATCCGGAACGAATCCGGGTGGCGGCCCTGGCAACGGGCAGCCGGGGGACCATGACCTGTGGTCGGGCACCGGAGCTGCCGGAGCTGGCGCAACCGGCCGACCTCATTCTCATCCTTGACATGCTCCATTACCTTGATGACGGGACCCTGCGTGATCTTTTTGCTCGTTGCTCACGAGCGCTGGCGCCGGGCGGTATTCTGGTCATGCGCTTTGTCATCAGGCCGGAGGGAAAGGTATCGTGGTCCTGGCGGCTGGAAGACAGGCGGGTCAGGTGGTCTGGGGGTGTGGCCCATTACAGGTCATCGGCACGGATGGCGGCCTTTGCGGCGGCATCCGGCCTTGAGATCATGGTCGAGAAGATAGCTGAGACCAATCCGGAACTGGCCTGGATTGTGGCGCGGCGGCCATAGGGGAGGCGGGAATGTTCAGAATGCCCAGGAAACTTTCCCGGGGAGAAAAGATCGGGATAGCCGCTATCGCCCTCGGTCTTGGCCTGCTGCCGGTGGCGCCGCATATGGCGCTTATTCCCCTGCTGCTCTTTCTCCTGTTGAGCCTGGCAGCCCCGTTTTTTCCCCAATGGTCATTTTTCCTGCCCGTCATCAGCCATGGCCGGCCGGGGGAAAAGGGGGTTGCCTTGACCTTTGATGATGGTCCGTCGCCGGAATCAACGCCGGTCATTCTTGATCTGCTTGCCCGCTACCAGCTGCCGGCCACCTTTTTCGTTGTCGGCAAACAGGCGGCAGCCCATCCGCAGCTTGTGCGGGCAATTCTGGCCCAGGGGCATACCATCGGCAATCACTCATGGCGGCATGACTCCCTGTTGATGCTGCGTGGCCCCAAAAGGCTGGCCGATGATATCCACCGGGCGCAGGAAATAATCGCGCAGACAGGAGCGAGGCCGCTGGTTTTCCGACCGCCGGTGGCAGTCACCAATCCATATCTTGGCCGGGCGCTTGCCGAAGAGGGGTTGGTTGCCCTTGCCTATAGCTGCCGGGCCCTTGACCGGGGCAATAGAAACATCACCAACCTGGCCGGAAAAATTCTCGGGAAATTGCGACCCGGAGCCATCATCATGCTCCATGACCTGCCGCCACACAGGGCGGAGCTTTCGGACCAGTGGCAACAGGAGATGGAACAGCTCTTGCGCACTCTGGCGGCTGACTTTTCCGTGGTTCCGCTGGCAGAGCTTATCGGTAGGCCGGTAATGGAGCGGGACCCAAACCTCTAATCAAGGGTGAAATCCTTACCGGCATACTGGATGTGCGAACCATCCTTGTGAATGGGGGCGATGGCATGGACACCTCCGCATTGTGGACAGGTATCGACATGGGTTTTCATGGTAAAGGCGGCTCCGCAGCCCTGGCAGGTTGTTTCATAACCGCCGCCTTCAATCAGCTTGTCCCTGATGGCGCCGTCATGGGCTTTGCAGACAAATTCAACCAGTTCCCGGCCGGTGGCAAACGGGCCGCCGGAACCGTGTTTTTCAGAAGAACCGCAGCTTGGACATCCGGACATGATA
Source organism: Gammaproteobacteria bacterium (assembly GCA_027012135.1). Taxonomy (GTDB): domain Bacteria; phylum Pseudomonadota; class Gammaproteobacteria; order GRL18; family GRL18; genus JANELJ01. The sequence goes on along the minus strand of JALUZF010000229.1, from coordinate 4,076 downwards.
ATGCTCCTTAACTCCGTTTTTTAGAGGCTACCTTGCAAAATTGTCTTTTCGCCCGATATCTGCGTTATGCTCAAAATTTTATCCTCGGAATATCACATATATGCCTCCGGTAAAATTTCTCGCATGCCTTGATCTCGAACAAAAATCCTAATTTTTCAAGCCAGCCTAGAGGAAAATTCCATACGATCCATGCCAGAATACCACGGATATCCTGCCTCCACAACCGTCTGTGTGGCGGGGTTGTTTGCCTGATTGAATAGTGGTGATATCATTTGATTTTTTTTAACTGCGATGATAGAAGGGAAAAGGATTGTCGAGGAAAAACCATTTTGTCGGTAGGCGTGGTTTTTTTGTAATATTTTTAGTTCATGGAGGAAAAATGAAGGTAGTATCTTTCTGCAGGGTCCTGTTTGTTTGTTCAGTTATTTTTTTTCTGGCCGGTTGCGCGGGTACGCAGAACAGCGGGAGTTCGCAACCTCCGGCAGCTGGGAACAGCGGCCAGTCTGAGGTTGTGCAAAAGTTGGCCAAACGATATGATCGGGCCTTTGTTGCGCCTTTTACGATAGCGCCTGAATACGGCAAGGATTACCCTGATGCCGCCGCCACCCTGCAGCGAAGTATGGTGGAGGGGCTGAAAGCGGGGAAAAAGTTCTCTCGGGTTGAAACGCTGAACAAGAAAAAGCCGGTAACGGGCCGCGCCCTGATCGTCAAGGCAAATATTACCAAATTGCGGATAGCGAGCACTTCCGCCCGCTTCTGGGGCGGCCCGTTTGTTGGTAGCTCCGGCATTGAGCTGGAGTTGCGTCTTGTTGACGGCGCCACCGGCAAGGTTGTACGCACCAAAAAGATGTCAAGCTGGAATAATTCCTGGGCCGCATCCTGGAATTTTGGTGCCAGTGATCGTTCCCTTCTTGATGATGTGGGAAAAATTATGGCCAAATATATCCTTCAGACCATCCCGGAACAATGATGATGCAACGGAAAACAGCTTCACAGAGGAAAAACAGGGCAGGCCGGAGGTTGGCCTGCATGGTTTTGGCGGTGTCGGTTCTGTGTGGGTTGTTCCTGGGCGGTAATGGATGGGCCGGTATTTTCCTTGATACCAGCAATGACAGCTACGCGATTCTTACCGGTTATGGGCAGAGTTTTCCCGGCTGGGGAATGACCACCCAGCGGGTTGAGACCATTGACGTGGTCCTGCGTCATAATCACCATGTGATTGAAAATATCGGCTCCGGCTGGTATCGGGGATTTCATTCAACCATTATGGAGCTGCCCGTCCATATCGTGACCAGTCCCGATGTGTCCGCCATGGTCGCCCTTAATTTTCTTGCAACCTACACCTTCACCGCCGATCAGGACTGGCAGCCGTACATCTTCGGCGGCGGCGGTCCGGTCTATTCCTTTGCCGATATTCCAGGTATGGGTGCACGATGGAACGGGAACTATCAGGGGGGTATCGGAATTGAACATCCGCTGAACGAGGTGCATCATCTGCTCCTTGAGCTTCGATATCACCATATTTCCAATGCCGGACTCAAGGAGCCCAATGAGCCGCTCAACTCCGTCAAGGCCCTGGTGGGATTTACCTTTTAAGGGTGATGGTGATAATTTTGAAACACCTCATGACGTATTTCAGAATGGTTGAGGGATTGCCACGAAATAAGAAACAATTCATGACGGAGCGGTTGTTTGCTCTGTTATGCAACCACTGCCGGATTGAAATCGGCAGTGGTTCATTTCATATTGAACAGACTGCCCATTCGGGCTATTTTTTATGAGAACTGATTATCGCCGGCAGAAAAGATGGCCAGGGAAAAGACACAGTCAGACCATCTGAAAATTTATACATTCCTTTGTTGTAGGTGCCAAGCAGTAACGAGTCTTTGTGCGTTACAAAGATGCCCGTGATATTAAGTCCTTCAGTATTGTTCATGGTTCCCAGCCCATCGCTCATCTCCGTCCAGGTTGTGCCCGAATCCGTGCTTTTGTATACTGTTCCATGACAAAATACACCAAAAAGATTGTTAGAATTATCCATGGCCAGAGCATTTGATCCGCATCCTAAGCCGGAAACAGGATTGGCTGTTGCCTCCCAAGTGTCTCCGCCATCCTGAGATTTGTAAATATTTTTTTCATTAATCGATAAATAGATATATCCCGCGCTATGGTCGAAAATAATTCCCTGTTTGGAGATACTGGGATTTGCAGGTAACCCGTTATTTTTTTGGACCCAGGTCGCACCGCCGTCGGTACTCTTGAATACCCCATTGTTATTAGTTCCGACATAAACGTTGGCGCCTGTGCCGGCGACAATGGTTGTGATATCATCTCTGACCGGTAGGTCAGCTGCCGCTGTCCATGTGGCTCCCTGGTCATCGCTGTAATAAATTTCCGACCACAAACCAGCATAAATCCGGTTGTTCCCTCCCTGGCTAAGATGGTGTATTTCCTGGTAAATCGTTAAGCTTCCCATAGTTTCCGTCGGCAGGCCCTGTGAGGAAAGATGCCAAGTTTCACCATGATCAGTGCTCTTATACACGCCGCCGATCTGTTCATCGCCGCAATAGAGGGTATCATCATTTCTGTCCACTAAAACGGCAGTGACTACGCTGGGATGCCCGGAGCCCACAGGTGTCCAGGTCTCCCCGTCATCAGTGCTACGATAGATACCGTGTCCCCGATCTGAGGCCACGAAAATATTGCCAAGGCTGTCTTCAGACATTGAGTTTTCTATTGAAGCTGCGTCAATCCTGTCGGTAAGGTCCAGCCAGTTACTACCCCCGTCCGTGCTCTTAATGAGTCCATAATATGTGCCGAGATAAACAGTGTCTGCCGGATTGGCAATAATACTATCGATTTCATATTCATGGGTTGCGGATGCGTTGGTCGGGATCCAACTGGCACCGCCATTGGTACTTTTGTACACTTTGGTTGTAAGGGGTTGGCTGCTTGTTATGACAGCGACATAAAGAGTATTGCCAAGGCCACCGCCAATTGAATCTACAACATGTACTCCGCTTCCATCAACGTCGGGCAACCCGGAAATACGCGAGTTCCAGGTGGAGCCACCATCCGTGGTTTCCAGGATACCACTGGGGCCGGAGGCAACAAAAATATGATCTGGGTCAAGGGCGATAATATCTGCAATGAAACCTTCATCAGGTAAAATTTCATTCCAGTTGGCCCCATTATCAGTGGATTTAACAACTTTGCCATTATCAGTGCCCACATAAACTGTATTGTTGGAGTCAATACTCAGGGCATTGATATCTTGACCCACAAGTTCATGTGATGGTGGATTTGTTCCATCTGAAATATATATGCCGTCGCCTTCTGTTGCAACATAGGTGATACAGGAGGAAGATATTGCAATGTTCCCTATATCGGAATTTGTTTGACTAACAACTATCCAGCTCTCACCGCCATCCGATGAGCTGTAAAGAGTATTGCCACTCCCGGCCAGAAGTGCTCCTGCCGAGGAACAGCCGGTTGGAATCTGTTTTATCGCATCAACACCCCTGAAGCGTAATCCCTTGTATGTCCAAGTGAGTCCGGCATCTTCGGATTTAAACAATCCTCCGTTAGTACCTGCATACACTATAGATGAATTGGTGGAATCAACAAGTATGGAGGAAATCCTTGTTCCCCCAGGCCCCTTGTACTGCCACTCGGCCAGGGCCGAAGATGCGATCAATAAAAAAAGTGAAAAAATAATGACTGGAAAAGCTATCACTATATTTTTGTTTGCACTGTTCATGTCAACGGACCTCCTTAGTTGTGGTTATCGCAATGCTTCAAACGATCCTGTATCAATTCAAGCGAAATATTTTTTCAATGATAGTTTTGAATCAGCATGGGGACTTTTTTTTACAGGGGTGACCAATATCTCTGTCCGGCGCAGGCCCGGCAGAGTGTTTTTCCGTTCTGTTGCACATCGCGGCAGTCCTGCACCCAGTCCCCGCATTCCTCACATTGCACCCTGCGCATCGGCCGGCCGGGCATATCGCATTCAGGGATATTTGCCCGCACCTCCTGAATGGCAAACAGCTCATCCTGGGGCATGACCTTGTAGG
>JALUZF010000228.1 GCA_027012135.1 Gammaproteobacteria bacterium | reverse complement strand
TGAAGGGGGGTAATTCCCGTGGAGCAAAGGGGCCTTACTGTTGTCGTGCATTGGAATCAGAAGGAGAGAGCCGCTTGTCTGGAAAGACCACTACGGAACAAGAAAATTCGATACTGTCACCTGCATTTCAGGAGAACAGTCTTGGATTACCCGAACCTCTCTTCAGGCTGAGGAAGAAGCTTTATATTAAGGCAAAGCGGGAGCCGGGATTTCGGTTTTATGCATTGTATGATCGTATATACCGGCAGGACGTACTTGCGGCAGCCTGGACTCTGGTCGTCCGTAACGGGGGCGTGCCAGGGGTGGATGGGGTAAGTATCCGCCAGATACAAACCTCCTCCGGCGGAGAGCAGGCTTTTCTTGAGGAGCTTCGTATCTCTTTGCAAGAGAAACGCTATAAGCCGCAAGCGGTGCGGCGTGTGATGATTCCAAAAGCAAATGGAGGAGAACGGCCTTTAGGGATTCCCACCATACGCGACAGAGTTGTTCAGACAGCAGCCAAGCTGATATTGGAACCGATTTTTGAGGCGGACTTCCTTGATAGTTCGTATGGATTTCGTCCTAAAAAGTCGGCCCATGATGCATTGACAGCGATTAAGACAGCCCTGGAACGGGGTTACACCGCTGTATATGATGCAGATCTCAAGGGGTACTTTGACACAATCCCGCACGATAAATTGATGGCGTGCGTGAAGATGCGAGTGTCTGATCGTAGTGTTCTTCGGCTGATTCGACTCTGGCTGAAGGCACCTGTCCAGGAGTCATCCAATGATGGTCAGCATCCACCGGGAAATGTGCGGAAGAAGCATGGTACGCCGCAGGGAGGCGTTATATCGCCTCTCCTTGCGAACCTGTATCTGCACTGGTTGGACAAGAGATTTCATGCGGAAAATGGTCCTGCTCAATTTGCCGGAGCGCACATCATTCGCTACGCGGATGATTTTGTCATTTTGGCAAGATTTATAGGGCCTGGCATTCGTACCTGGGTTGAATGTATCGTGGAGCAGTGGATGGGGTTGACGATTAATCAAGAAAAGACCTCTATCCGTTATCTTGGTAATAATGGAGATAGTCTTGATTTTTTGGGATATAGCTTCCGTTACAAAAGGAGTCGTTATAAAGCTGAAGAATATTATCTCAGCATAGAACCAAGTAACAAAGCGTGCTCTTGTGAACGGGACTCTATACGACGGCTACTTAATTCCCATACGGCATTTGTGCCGATATCGGAATTGATTGCCAGGGTGAACAGACAGGCCACAGGTTGGAAGAATTATTTTGATCACTTTCACCATGGGATGCAGTTTCAACGCATGAATTATTTTCTTTGCCACCGTATGGTCAAACATCTTAAACGTCGGAGTCAGCGTCCTGTCCGTCCACCGGTTGGGATGAGATGGTATGAATTTATATATGGCCGTTTAGGTCTGATTCGTCTATGAAACTGAACTCTACCGCGAGAGTATTACTATGAAGACAACAGGAAAGCCGGATGCGGGAAAACCGCATGTCCGGTTTGACGAGGGGGCGCTATGACAGGAGAGCTTTCTGGGCACGTAGTAGCCGCGTGCGGCAAGGCGTCTGGTAAGATCCAGGAGAATCCTTTAGTAGCGCTCTACTCTACAGT
>JALUZF010000227.1 GCA_027012135.1 Gammaproteobacteria bacterium | reverse complement strand
TGGTTGCCGGGGCTTCGACTGTGCTGTTACCAGACACAGCCGCACGGCTTCCTACATATACAACCAATAATTTATATGGTAAGCTCCTTTCAGCTTACAAGATCAGCCAGGCTTGGCCTGGCGCACCGTAAAAAGTCCAGACCATGCTTAAAGATGGCTAAGTAAAAACACCGATATACAGGTAAGCGCAGCGTAGCGGAGACTCCGAGGAGTAGTGTTCTGTCGCGGGTCTTAACTATACATGTAGTATGTCAACGAATCGCCACAGGACACACGACGCAGTAGATCGAAGTTTTTACGACGCCATCAAAAAAATATGCAGAGGAGCTGAAAATGAACACCTATCTTCCAACCGATGTACCAAGTGAAAAAGAAGAGGAATTTCTGGAAAATTTTACCCTGGCTACCGGTGGCAGCGGTCGCCTTATGCTCTTTGCAGGTGATCAGAAAGTCGAGCATCTCAATAAGGATTTTTTCGGGCCCGGAATAACGGCCGAAGATAATGACCCCGAACACCTGTTTAAAATTGCCTCGATAGCAGACATCGGAGTTTTTGCGACCCAGTTTGGACTTATCAGCCGATATGGGCGCAAGTATCCCAAAATTCCCTACCTCGTCAAACTCAACTCCAAAACAAATATTATTCCGGTTCAGGAAAAAGATCCGCTCTCGGAACAGTGGCTTGGCATGGATGAGGTAATCGGATTTAAAAAAAACAGCGGCCTGCAGATCCTTGGCGTAGGCTATACGATTTATCTCGGGAGCGAACACGAACATATCATGCTCCGGGAAGCGGCGAGGGCTGTTCACGAGGCCCACAAGAACGGTATGATTGCCGTTCTCTGGATCTATCCTAAGGGCAGCTATATCAGCGACGAACACGATCCGTCCCTGATTGCCGGCGCCGCCGGGGTCGGGGCCTGCCTTGGCGCCGATTTCGTCAAGCTCAAAGTTCCATTCAGGGACGGAAAATTCGATCCTGATCTGCTCAGGATTGTCACAGAGGCCGCAGGCAATACCGGTGTACTCTGCGAGGGAGGCGGCAAGGTGGATGAAAAGGACTTCCTGATCGAACTGCACGACCAGCTCCACAAGGGAAACAGTCGTGGTAACGGCACCGGTCGTAATATCCATCAACGCCCATTGGCGGAAGCGATAAAAATGGCCGGGGCCATTTATGCAGTTACCGTGAAAAATGCAACCGTGGATAAGGCGCTTTCTCTTCTCGCAGGGTAATAGAGATAAATAAACGACGCCTGCAGTAAGCTACGGAAAACAATTATGCACTAATGCGCGTCGACTTTTGTTGCAGATTCAAGGCATAAGAGGGGTTACATATTGAAAAAATATGTAACCCCTTTTTCATAACGTTTAACCTTTGCGCAGGAGCACAAGGCAAACAGGATGGAATAATTTCTTCCAGGGGACCTCATCCGGCGGAACCAACTGCAATGGCCGTAAAACCGCCGGATCACCCCTGACGCTCTTTGCTCTTTCTACTCCACCCGAATGGGGTCGTGCCGTTTCATCACTTCCTTGATCTCCGCTTCAATCACCTTAGGCGCAATCACCTTGACGACCCGGTTCTCCTTATCAGCAAAAATTTCTTCCGCCGGCAATCCTATATTGATCAGGT
>JALUZF010000226.1 GCA_027012135.1 Gammaproteobacteria bacterium | reverse complement strand
TATTAAAGGTCTGCCCACTACTTATGTGGTTTCACCAGAAGGTAAACTGGTGTATCGTGCGATTGGCGGCAGGGAGTGGGATAATGATGCGATATTAAATCAAATCAGGAAGCTGAATTACTAAAAAATATTAATAAAACAGGCTGAGTTCTGGAATTCGATATTATAAAGGTGAAAATGTTTAAAAATTAACTCTAAAAGGCCCTGTTAAAAGCATTTTGACCAGTTCAGATTGACGAGATATTCCCAGTTTACTTTTTATTGCTTTTAATTGACTTTTTATTGTGCTCGGTTGATTGCCATGTAGCATTGCCACTTCATCAATGGATAAACCATTGGTAAGTGCAATTGCCACTTTTGCTTCGCTGGGTGTAAGTTTATATGCCGTACACAGTGCTTCAGGGACTATAGGCTGATTCTTTTCAGGATCACTGATAATCATCGCAACCTGATTATCCAGTTTCATTTTTTTTCCAGAGTGCTGATACTATAAAGTGGTGTTATCAAAATGGGGAGTGGAGTTTTGCTTTCAGAATGATGGAAACCTAATGCAGTACTATATTCCAGTGGATCAGATTCTTTGTTAGCATTCAAGCTAAGTATCAATGCCTTTCTGATTTTCTGAGTATCCTCGTGTGTAGTTGCACATATGCGATTATTCTTTAGATAAATAGCTGGGTGGGATTTAAGAATAGACTTTGCGATTGGATTCAAATAAATAGTTTGCATTGATGAATCAAATATAATTAAGCCTACTAATAATTTGTTTAAACCTGCTCGTAAACTTTGTTCACGTATTCTGAGCCGAGTAAATTCACGATGGATATGTAATGCACGCTGTAGATGAGGGCTAATAAGTGTTAATTTTTTCAACTCATCATCATGCCATGTACCACAATCTTTGCTTCGCTGTATGCCAATGGCAATTTTTCTATTCTCATCATTAAATAAAACGACACCACCGATATAATACATATCCTTACCAACAATATTTTTTATAAATACTTTTCCATAAATTTCCTCAAGCTGTTGTCGATCAGGTACAACTTTTTGTGCACTTGTTGCCTCACCAAGAGGAACCGCATCAGAAAATAATTTAAAATGAGGATCAATACCCTCTTCATTATATTTTTTTAACTTATCAGAATTAATATTGTATGAATGCATAATACTTGCCTGATATATTTCACCATCTTGATAGCCTATTACAGCAGAATCAGAGTTGGTCAGTTTTGCAATGCCTTCCAGTACAGTTACCCAATGATTTGAATCATAAGAAGCCTGGTAAATATTTCCAATCAATTGAGAGTCGAAGTGAGTTAATTCCATGTTTTTATCTTTTATATGATATGTAAACTTAAATTTAAGTAGAAAAATGGTTTATGTCAACTTAGTTGTCCATCACAACCATAGCTAGCTTCGTTGTAATGACTATTCTCTTACAAATAATCAGTACATTTTTGTCAACAAGGCAAATAAAATTTACAAAAGCCTTAATATTTTTGAATATAATAAAATAATAAAAGTTAAGGCTGATTTTTTTTGGCCAGAATTGATAATGCATTAATTCTACTCATATATCCCCTAAATAGGGGATGAATAAAGCCGACGATTTGATTAGTCTATCGAATCTGAAG
>JALUZF010000225.1 GCA_027012135.1 Gammaproteobacteria bacterium | reverse complement strand
GAGAATGATCAGAGTGCTGGAGATACAAGGATTTACAGGTTATTTTGGCTTTATTCGTAGCCACCCTACGGGTGAAGTCAAAATATTCTGGAAAGCCTTGTAGATTCAGTGCTATGGACATTCGCAGTAGGTTCAAATGATTTATTTAGGTTTAAATCAGACCCCAGGCCCGATTAAGCTTCTTCTCGGTACTTTATTTTGAAAAAGTAAGAATACAGGACAGGTACAACAATCAGCGTTAACACTGAAGCAAAAGCCAGTCCGGACATAATGATAATGGCCATATTAACAAAAAAGACATCTGAAAGAAGCGGCAGCATACCCAGAATAGTAGTAGCCGCAGCCATCATAACAGGCCTCATCCGACTGACCGCTGAGTCCAGAATAGCTTTAAACGATTCAACCCCGTCTTCAATCTGCTGATCAATTTCTTCAATCAGAACAATGGCATTTTTAATCAATAATCCAATCAGACTTAAAGCGCCCAGTAAGCCCATAAAATCAAAGGCTCCGTCCAGCAGCAATAGTCCGGCAGTAATACCGATAATAGCCAGAGGTACAGTTAACCAGATGATTAAGGGTTGTTTAACCTTACCAAATAATAGTATTGTGGTGAGTATCATCAGCAAAAAACCACCGGGCAAAGCTCTGGCTAATGAGTCTTTAGCCAATTTTGAATCTTCATATTCACCACCCCAGGCCAGCTGATACCCCGGGGGCAGCTTCATCGCTTCTATCTGGGGACGCAGACGATTAAATAATTCTGTGGTATCAACACCGGTTTCAGGATTACACGAGGGTATAATGGTCTGCATCCGGTCCCGACCACGGATAACGGTATTTTCCCAGACCGTTTCAAAGCGTTTAACGACCTGACCGATGGGCACTGATTTTTGTAATACCGGACTCCAGACCTGAATGTCCTGAATATTGGCAATATCTTCACGTTCCTCATCAGCGGCTCGACTATAAATAGGCAATAAGCGGATACCATCACGATACAGACCGACCTGAGTACCATCAAACGCATATTTTAAAGCCTTGGACAGATCTTCATAATTAATGCCTAATTGCCGTCCGACCTGTTCATTAAAAATGGGTTTAACCAGTTTAACGGGCTGACGCCAGTCATCACGAATTTCTTTAGTCCCGGTATTTTTACGAAAAATATCTTTAGCCTGTTCAGATAACTGCCTTAAAACGGCTCCATCCGGACCGCTGATACGCGCTTCAATTTTACTGTCTCTTCCCGGACCTATCCGTAACGATTTAATAATCGGTTCTATATTAGAAAAGTTTTTCATATACAGATCGGCCTTCTGCCAGATATCCGCAATCTGTTCACGGGTTTCTGTCTGTACAATAATCTGAGCATAAGCCGGGCTGCGCTCTTTAGGTTCATAGACCAGTGAAAAACGCTGATCCCCGCCGCCAATTAGCTCCGTAGTTTTTGTCACACCGGGCAGGGAACGAATATATTCACTGATTTTTAGCGTATCATCCCGTGTTTTGCTGATATCGGTCCCTTCAATTTCCCATATTTCAACAAAAAACATCGGAGTATTTGAGTCCGGAAAAAAGCCCTGCCGTACATAGCCGAAACCATAAACCGCCACAGCAAATAAAGCCACAATCAGGGTCATGGTAAATGCCCGGAAATGCAGCGCTTTTTTTAATATCTTGCGGTAAAACATAAATACAAAGCCTGAGTAGGCATCTTCGATATTTTGTTCAGAGCCGGTATTTTTTTTGGGTTTAATAAACAGAGCGCAAAATAACGGTGTGGTACTGACAGCCGTTACCCAGCTTAAAAATAAGGAAATTAAAATCACATAAAACAGTGTACGTGTGAACTCACCGGTAGAATCCTGTGACAGACCAATGGCAGAAAATGCCAGAATACCCACAATGGTCCCGCCCAGTAAAGCCATGGCACTCTTGCCTACCACTTCTTTAGCCGCTTTTGCCGCATTCATACCGGACTGGATACGTACCATCATGCCTTCTGCCACCACAATAGCATTATCCACCAGCATACCCAGTGCAATAATCAGAGCACCCAGCGATATTCGCTGTAAATCAATACCATACATCTCCATAATCAGCAGAGTGCCGGCAACAGTAATAAGCAGTACAGAACCGATAATAAGACCGGCTGTTACTCCCATAAACAACAGCAATACAATAATAACAATAACAATAGCGGCGACCAGATTTAGCATAAAGCCTTTCACTGAATTTTTGACTTCATGAGGCTGGTTATAAATAACATCAAGGTTCATGCCGACAGGCACCAGCGAGGCAATTTCATGAAATTTTTCTGTTAGATTTTTACCGACCTGTACGACATTTTCACCGGACAGCATGGATATACCCAGGGTTAAGGCCGGTTTACCTTCATAAAAGATGAGTAAATCCGGTACTTCCTGATATTCACGTCGGATTTCTGCAATATCCTTCAGATAGACCATAGTCCTGTCTGATGAACTGATTAACAGATCGCCAATGGCTTTTACTGACTGAAATTCACCGGTTGGCTGAATACGCAGATATTCATCACCCACCTGCACCTTACCGGCATCCGTCACAACATTCTGAGACTGCAGGATCTGAGCTATTTTCTCCAGTGACAGCCCAAGTTCACCCAGACGCTGGCGAGACATATCCAGATAAACTACTTCAGTCTGAGCACCGCCTATGACGACTTTTCTAACTCCGTCAACCAGCACTAATTCCTTCTTGAGATAATCAGCGGTATCTTTTAAATCACGATAGGTATAACCGTCTCCTGATAAGGCCAGGTAAACACCATAAACATCAGCAAAACTATCTACAATGACCGGTTTCTGGGCTCCCGGCGGGAGCTTATACAGCATATCTGCGATTTTTCTACGTACTTCATCATAGATATTCGGAAAGTCCTTAGTCGTGTATTTATCTTTAAACGTAACGGTAATTTCTGACATCCCGGGCCGTGAAATAGACATTTTTATCCACTTAACCTGTGCCATCAACTGAACCGCTTCTTCAACATGATAAGTTACTTCATCATAGACCTGCTGAGCGGTAGCGCCTGGATAGTGAGTAATAATTTTGACATCTTTAATGGTAAATTCCGGATCTTCCAGTTTACCCATTTTTAAAAAACCGTTATAACCGCCCACCAGAAAAACAATCACCAGAAGCCAGGATATAACCGGTGTTTTTACCGAATATTCTCCAATATTCATAATTTCTTATCCCTTTGATGAGGTATTGGCAGAAGTATTCTGTTCACAGCTTTTTTTCAGCAGCGGTGACTCATGCAGGATATTATCCTCTGCCTGCTCCGACTGGCTCATCAGGGTAACTTTAAGCCCTTTGTATAAAAAGGGCACTCCAGCGACCACCACCCGCTGACCGTCTTTTATACCTTCTGTTACCTCAATCTGGCTACCTTTCATGGTGCCGACTTTTACTGATACCGGTGCAACCTGCATGGTTTTTTCATCCACTACCCAGACAACCGGCTTTAATGCAGCATCAGCGATGACTGCACTAACCGGCAGATAAAAAACATGTTTTGCCTCCATAACCTTACTAAAATCAATTTTTACCGTTGCGGTCATACCCGGCAGAACAATCACATCTTCTGGTCTTTTCATGGTATAGGTGACTGAAAATGTCTGGGTACTGGAATCAGCCTTAGTGGACATTTCCTTAAAAGTGAGCGGGTATTCCTGATCCGACTGAGACTGAAAGGCAGCGAAAACCGGAATTCTGTCTTTCATTTTAAGATCTTCACCTTCTTCCACGACTCCGACTCTTTGCAAACGCAATATCAGATTTTCCGGCAGATCAAATTTTACTTCCAGAATTTCATTATCGTTTAAAGTAACAATGGGCTGCTTGGCCTGAACTTCTTCAAAATTCTGAATGTGACGACGGGCTACTATACCGTCAAAAGGAGCTTTCAGTTCAGTATAAGCCAGTTGCTGTTTGGCCAGGTTTAATGCGGCTCTGCTGCTGAGGAAATTCGCTTCAAGCTTGTCAAAATCCATTTTGGAAATATGGCCTTCTTTAACCAGTTTCTGTCCACGATGGTAATCATTGGCTGCCCGGGTGAATAAGGCCTTTTTATCATTAACGGCAATCTGAAAGTCCGTTGGATCCAGTTTGGCAATAAGATCACCTTTGCGCACCTCATCACCTTCTTTTACCGGCAACTCTTTTATTTTTCCTGATACCCGAAAAGACAGTTCGGCTTTTTTATTGGCATCAATACGACCAGGGAAATGCCTGTTGCCTCCCGCATCGGGTGCTTTAACCACAATGGTTTTTACCGGTCTGATTTCTTCTACTTTTTCAACCTCCTGCTTTTTTTCACTACAGCCTGAGATGAATGTCATGCTAAGCAAAGTAATCATTAATACACTTAATAAGTAAAAACTTTTCATCGTTATTCCATTAGGTTAATTCGAAATCAATATATTGGCAGGTATTTTTAGACGTTTAATTTCATATAATAGCATTTATTTAACGGCTATTATACTCTTATAACTGTCAAAAAAAGCTGTTCTATTACTGGGTTTTGGGTGAGTGATGACGTAATTGCAGAGGGGATAAAGCAGTGCAATTGCTTTATGGCAATTGCACTTTTTTTAAACGACTTGCTGGAAACTAGCCCTGATGATGAAAAATATCCCGGTAGGATACATAAATTGAAGCCTGCAGCATGGGAATAACCACCAGCAGTCCCAGCATCGCCGGTATCATACCGACCACTAATAGCAAAAAGGCCAGAATGCCGAATACCAGTAAGGCCAGCCAGTTTTTTAAACAGCCGTTCAGACTCATTTTCATTGCAGCCAGAGCGCTCATATTGTCCAGAGCGATCAGAGTCGGGGCATAATAATAAGCCATTGCCACAAAAACAATTAACATCAGTGCCAGCAGCATCAGGATCATACTAATCGGCCCCATGCTATTCATCATGGCTTCCGGACCGGCATTAGGATCGATCATACCTGAACCAGCCATAGTCAGGCCGATAATACCGCCAAATACTGCCCCGATAAGGATAATAAACAACAGGTAAAATACGCCGACCATAACAAGGGCACCAAAGTTCTGTGAAAAACCGGCAAACAGGTGGCCAATTCTAAAATCACCGCCATTATCCTGCTCCTGAGCACCAATGGAAAAGCCCGCCATAATAACCGGTGACAGCAGATTAACAGCCAGTGCTCCGATTAAGGGTACAAAAGAGAGCCCCATGGATAAAACAATAAAGATAATTAAAGCCCCTATCCAGGCAAAAGGGTTCTGTTTAAAGTGCCAGTAGCCCCTTCCCAGCCAGGCAGTAGCGCTGCCGGCGGGTACCTTTTCAGGCTGTGGTTCGTCATCAGCAGCAGAATTAATAAGCTCAGCCTGGGGGGTAGCATAGGGATTGGTATCCATCTGCCGGGTAGGATCAGAATCCTGTTTAACATTGTCCTGTTGAGAGCCTGCGGTAATACTTTCAGGTTCTGGAGCATATTCCAGATTAGCCTTATATTTAGAAATATAAATACCGCAGTCCAGACACTCATCGTCTTTAATATTAGAAGAGCCGCATTTAGGACAGACCGCAGGTTGTTGTGTTTCTTCCTGCCGTACCTGTTCATCTTCAATGGGTTCTAATGACAGACCACCCCCGGGTTGAGTCTGCTCCGCTTGCGGCTCCTGTGGTTTCTCCTGTTCCTGAAGATAAGCAATGGCACCACAGGCTTCCAGCGCCTTAATGTATTTAGCGGCTTTGTCACCAGGCACATTCTTTTTAATGGTCACATCCGAGCTGGATGCCGCAATCTGTTCTGCTTTGGCTTCACTAATACCAAAGGTTTTGCAAAACCGGGTAACAAATGTTTCTGCCGTTATATTTTCCTGCAGACCGCTATAAACAATATTATATTTACTGGACAAGTGCTTACTCCTTTTTCTGTCGCTGAAGCTCGGACTGTTAAACAGAATTAACAGTCATTTAAATCATTATAGTTCTGATTTTTATAAAATGAATTTGAAATTAATTTTTTGTAACGATTCATCCTGAATCATAGCACTGTAGAGTGATTGGCTGCAGATACTGTAGGCAATCACGGTCAGTTATACTGAATACTTACAGTTTATTAAGTATTTCTGACCACTTAAAATTATTTAATCAGCCCGCTTGCTTTCATATCCCTGACTACAATTTTTACCAGTTCCTGAACAATCTCTTCACCTGTTGCCGGATTGACACTTTTGGTTTTACCCGCCCAGACCATTTCCTGAGTAGCAACAGAAAAGACCCGGGTATCCAGCTGTACAATGGTATCTTTTACCGTGTATCCCGGACGGTAGACCACATCATAAGTGGCGCCATAGTAACCCGGATAACCATAGCCATAGCCGTAACGTCCATAGCGCATTCCCATGCTGGGTACATAATCCATTCGTGGAGGAACTTCCCGTTCCTTTTCTATTACGCCTTTAAAACTGGTAATAAGCACAGAATCCACCCCGGATTTTTTCACAGCTTCCAGAATTTCCTCCTTGTTCTTAAAGTTTTCATTGGGCGGTGTCAGGGTATATCCAGCCACCCCTTTTTCACCCATGGCCTGCAATTCTTTAACAAAGGCTGATTCAAATGCCCTGCGTCTGATATCATCCTTGAATACTCCGATAACCAGTACTTTCTCCAGTTTCGGCCCCTGATAGGCATCATTGCTCCAGCGTTCATACAGGGTGGTGCTGGAGGTGCAGGCACTGAGAACAACAATTAGCAGTATGCCTGACACTGTTGCTCTAAGAGCTGTAAATTTTAAAACCACTGGTTTCTCCATACCGATTTTACAGGCATTTTGCAGAATCCTCTGCATGCATTTCTGTTCTTGATTTTAAAGAAATCATAACAGATAATTGGGGTCTGTCTGAAGAGATATTTTACACTTTTAAAACAGCAAAATACTCGATACATCAATCAACACACCATTAAAACGATAACAACTAATAATTAATTACTGGCAATCAATGACTGAAAACGATAAACAAAAAATAAGAGCTCAGCTTGAGGCTTTAAAACAGGAGCACCGGGATCTGGATGAAGCCATTCACCATATGCCCAGAACCATTCATACCCAGATGCAGATCACGCGCCTGAAAAAACGCAAGCTGCATCTAAAGGATGAAATCATCAAGCTGGAGAACCTTCTGCTCCCCGACATTCTTGCCTGAGCCTGTTAAGTTGATTCTTCTACCGGCTTTTGTTCAGACGGTTCAGGTATAAACTCACCTTTATTAAGCAGGTTATGACGAACATGTTCTGCAAAACCAATCCCGGCTTCTGAGTAAAAATTATAGACCTCATCAGCACCGGCCTGTTTCAGCACTTCAACATCTTCATCATACAGAGCAATAGCGGCCACAGTACCTTTAAAGCCCATTTCCCTAAGCTGTTTTAAGGTAAACAGGTTTTTTTCCCGCTTGGGAAGGTTTAAAAAGATCATGCGTACACCTTCCAGGTTCAGCTTGCTCCAGAAGTCCTTATCCATAACATCCGCATAAATAATATTTTTTTTATCTTTTTCATGCTGTGCATAAACACCGGCATCAAAATCCACTCCGATAACCTGTCCCGGAAAATGGTAATTCAGATCGTTATAAACCCCGGTACCAATACGCCCCATACCAAACACCACAATACTGGCCCCGGCTACGTCCACCGGCTTTTCATCATCCAGACGTTGTTCTGACTGCCAGCTACGGAACACCCGTGAAAAACGGCCGTAAATTTCATGAGCCCTGGCATTGAGCGGTGAGGCAATAATAAAAGTCATGGACAGTGCTATGGCTATGCTGATCAGCCAGGAACTATCCATCCAGCCGTTCTGTACACCGATAGTCCCGACAATCAGGCCGAATTCGGAATAGTTGGCCAGACTCATAGAAGCCAGAAATGAGGTTCTGCTGCGCATTTTTGTTTTAACCAGCAGCCAGAAAAACAGAAATACCTTGGCAAACATTAATAAGGATAAAATTCCGGCAATCACCAGGTTCTCCATCGATGGATCACCGGAAAGACCAATATTGACAAAAAAGGCCACCAGGAACAGATCTTTGAAATTATAGAGGGTTTTTGAGACTTCCGAGGCCTTGATATGCGGGGCCAGCAGCAAACCGAAAATCAGTGCACCCAGATCCGCTTTCATACCGACTATTTCAAACAGAGCGGCTCCGCCGGTTGCCAGCAGCAGACTATAAAGCACCAGTAATTCACCGTGCTCCACCTGATCCATAATTTTATACAATAAGGGGCGTAACAGTGGTAAGCCCACTAACCCCAGTGCCCAGATGCTGGGCAGCTTGCCTGTAGAAGCAGACAGGAATATAACGGCAAAAATATCCTGTACAATCAAAATCCCGATGGCTATCTGGGCATATAAAGCCATCATTTCATTTTTACCTTCCAGCACCTTAACCGCAAATACAGTACTGGAAAAACTTAACGCAAAAGCAATTAATACGCCGCTCCACAACGACAGTCCCTGAAAGGCACTGACCCCGGACTGCTGCAAAAGAATAAAAATACCAGTATAAACAACAATGGTTATCAGCATATGGGAACTCGCTACCCCCCATATCTGTACTCTCAGCAGGCTTTTAAGATTCAGTTTAAGTCCAATGGTGAACAGCATTATGGTAACACCCAGATCGGCAATTTCTCTGAGCGCCTCGGTACTTTCAACCCCATAAAACTTGAGTACAAAACCTACGCATAAAAAACCCACCATGGGCGGCAGGCCGATCCGGTAGGCCAGGAAACCGAATACAAAGGTCAGTATCAGCCAGCCCGTTTCTGCTAAAGTAATTGAAATCCAGCTTAGATCCATAGTAATCCCTGTTAGAGCAGTTGACTAAATCAATTCTGCTGTATTTCCCTGCTTAAAGGAATAATTGGATTCCACTTCAGCCATTGCGGCTGAGGCTCATCATGTAATATATAGTAACTGCCTTCTGACAGTTCCTTGCCCATGGCGTCATTGTCCGGAGTGGCAAAAGCAATACCGCCGGAAAGAACAGATTCTACCGATTCTGTTCTGATTTTAGAACGGCCGAATAAATTGATATCCATAGAGATACCGCTGGCATTCCAGAAACGACTGTTTTCCCGCAGCAATGGTCGGAAACGTTCACGAATAGTAAGGTGTATTAAAATCTGGTCCGAGGTATCGGCCAGCTCATAACCCACCACTTCACCCACTTTAATCTGGCGATAATAAACACCGTCACCCACTTTTATTGAACCCAGGCGACTGGCTGTTAAGTGAATATTAAAACCGGCTGCAGACTGTTTTTTAAGTGGTTTTTCTTTATAACCGATAAAGTAATCACTAAAAGGCCCCCTGACCGGTTCAAGCCGCAGAAAATTACCCGTGATTAAATTCCCCACATTTTTAATTTTAGCCAGGCCAAATTCAGCCCTGACTACCCAGAACCTGGAGCGCTTACCCAGTAGCGGTTTAATCTGTTCATTGAGCTCCAGGCTTACTTCAACTTTCTCTGCATCTTTGCGGCTGAGCTTGACAGACCTGACCTTACCTACCTCAATATCATTATAGATAACCTTGCTGCCATAAGATAAGCCGTCTACTTTATCAAACAGCACAGTGACATAAAATGCATTGATTTGAGCAGCCTCATAATCATCAAATAACCTGTATTTAGTGCCATTGGGGACTTTATGTTTGCCGGTCCCTGGCTCATAGCGGGCATCATTGTATAAACCAATGCCGCCCTTGAGAATGCTTTTAACTGATTCGGTACGAACACTCAAACCTGACAAGCCCATCTCTACCTTAAAGCCACTGGCATTATAAAAACGTGAATTGGGACTAACCAGATTCATATACCTGGGATAAATATAGATCAAAATATTAATACTTTTTCCATCTGCCGCCAGTTCATAATCCTGTACATTACCAATCTTAATCCTGTGGTACATAACCGGGGCGCCAATACTAATCGATCCCAGCTCTGAACTGTTCAGCTTTAAATGCAGTCCGGGATAACTGGCATCCAGCGGCGGTTTAGTCATACTGACCTTAAAACGGTACTTTTTCTTCTTACTTTTGCCCAGTCTCATTGTAATATAATCACCGGCCAGCAGGGTTTCCAGATTTTCCACACCGGTAATATCAAATTTAGGACGGACCATCCAGAACTGGGTATCTTCCACCAGACCAAAATCAGCAATGGGATCCATAATTACCGTTGCAGTAGCAGTTTCCTGACCGGTATTAGGGGTGATTTTTTTAATCACACCCAGCACAATGCCTTTATAAATAACCTTGGTAACATCAGCAGTCAGTCCGGTGGTATCATCAAAAATCAGTGATACCTCAATACCGGCTTTAGCATCATCAAAACTGTCATAGAGCGGGAATACATCCCCGTTTTTGGCTTTAATATCACTTTTTTTGTAGCTGGGCGAATAAAAAGCAATACCGCCGGAAAGTAGCGAGGCAATGGACTCCGTTGTCACTTTAATGCCCGTCAGACCACCTTTGATATTAACTCCGCTGACATTATAGAAACGGGTTGATTCAGTAACCAGATGGGCAAACTCCGGCTTAATATAGGCCTGCAACTGTACTTTCTCATTATTCTCTGCCAATTTAAAAGACTCAATATTACCTACCTTGATATTCTTGTAATACAGGGGGGTATCCTTACTGATAGAACCCAGATCCTCTGATTCTATAGTAAAGTGTAAACCAGGCACACTGGCCGGCAACGGCGGAACTGATTCATAAACCCTGAACTCCCGACTTTTCTTGCCGGTACCTGAGGGCCGCAGTTCAAGGTAATTACCTTCCAGCAAAGCATCCAGCCCGCTGATTTTCAAAATGCTGACGCTGGGTTTAACAATCCAGAACTGGGTATTTTCCGTCAGCACATCAGCCACAAGCGGAGACAGTTTAGCAACGCAGATGCTTTCATCAGTCTTCCTGTCATAGGCAAATTTACCCAGACGACCGATGACCTGTCCCTGATATTTAATTTTGGTCTGATTGGCTGCCAGGGAATCAATATTTTTAAATCGCAATATTACCGGGATTCCCACACGGGCACTTTCAAAATCATCATATAATAAAAACAGGGAGCCGTGCTTAGCCGGCTGAGCCGGTTTTTCCTCCAGCGGTGTGGTAAAGGCAATGCCTCCTACCAGCAGGGAAACCAGGGATTCTGTTTTAATCTCTACCCCATTTAAACCGGCCTTGATACTGATACCGCTGACATTATAAAACCGGGAATTTTCCTTAACCAGGTGAGCATATTCGGGACGGATCACGACCCAGGCGTGTATTTCGGAGTCATTTTCTTCCAGGGTATAGTTAATAACTTCTCCCACTGGTACCTGCTTGTAAAAGACAACGGTTCCTCTGTCCACGGATGCCAGCCGGTTCAGACGCAGTTTTATATGCAGTCCCGGTGTTTTTCCCGAAGGCGGAGGTGCTCTGTCCAGAGCCACAAAATCTCTTTTGCTGGTTTCACTTTTTTCAGAGTCAATGGCGATATAACGACCTTTTAAAATAGTATCCAGGCCGGATACACCGGACAGGGTAATACGCGGTTCTACCACCCAGAATTTGGCTTTTTCATTCAGATAGGGTTCGGTACGTTTATCCATTTCAATATGCAATATTACATGTTGCAGATCATCCGCCACCTCATAGCTTTTCACAACCCCGGTCGTAATACCCTTGTAAAAGACCCTGGTTTTACCCACCTCAATGCCTTCGGCAGTACGCACTTTTAAAGTAATCATAATGCCGGCACTAAGATAACTTTCAACAATCAGCCCCAGCCCAATCAGCAGCGCCACAACAGGCAGGATCCAGATGGGTGAAAAACTGCGCCGGGAATTAACTTTGGGACGGGCCAGTGGCACTGAATTTATATCCGGATGTTCATTATTACTCATAATTAGTCTGTTTTTTTATTTTAAAAGTATTCATGGATTTTAATCGGCAGCCGGTTCCTGCTTTAATTCGATATTTTTATAATTCTTTCTTTTATAATCCCACAGCAAACGGGTGTCAAAGCTGCTGGCTGCCAGCATGGTCAGAACCACCACTGTACCAAACGCGGTTGCCGCTGGCCCGGCCGTGATTTCTGCAACCCCGGTAATATGAACCAGAGCGGCCAGAATAGAAATAACGAAAATATCCAGCATTGACCAGCGGCCAATAAATTCAATAAACCGAAACATCTTAATGCGCTGTCTATCCGTCATATTCACTTTATATTTAAGTGAAAACAGAATAAGCATAATCCCAATCATTTTAAACAGGGGTACCAGTACACTGGCCACAAACACCACAAAAGCAACAGCATGTGAGCCCATCTGCAATAATAAAATCACACCACCCATAATAGTGGAGGGTTCATCCGCACCAAAGTAGGCAACATTCATAATCATCATGGTATTGGCGGGAATGTATAAAATCATGGAGGCGATTAAAAAAGCCCAGGTACGGTTAATACTATCGGGTTTTCTCTGATGCAGATCCGCACCACAGCATTTACACTCCTGTTCAGCATCAGGAATATAGCGATGTACCTTATGACATTCAGTACATAATACCAGCCCGGCTTCCTTACCGGTTATTATTTTATCAGGCAGAGTCGGTGTGATGGTTTTGCTGGCCATCAACAGGGTTCCTCACGCGTTTTTCGATCCAGCAAGGCATCCCATACTTCATGTGGATTCAACACTGTCGTTGCCAGAATGGAACTCAGTAACAGTGCTGCATAAGCCCATAAACCAAAGCCCGGCTGAATTTCTGCCATGGACAGCAGTTTAACTACAGCCACAATAATCCCCAGCATGTATACTTCCAGCATGCCCCATTCTTCCATTTCATGAAACAGACGGAAAGACCAGATAAGACTTTTATGATAATAGTTCAGAGTAATACTCAGGGTAACATAAGTAAGCAGCAATAAACGAAACAGAGGTACCAGGCAACTGCTGAGAAAAGTCAGTATAGCCACCACATAATATTTTTCCTGCAATAAAATCAGCGAACCGCTGATAAGACTCTGCTGTTGAGACAGGCCAGACATTTCAAGGGTCATAATTGGCTGGGTTACTGCAGGATAAAAACAGATTAATGCGGTTAAAGCATAAGCCAGGCTATGGCTGATGGTATTATGTTTCTGTTTATAAAGGATATGCCCACAACGGGGACATTGTACTTTACAGGCCTCACAGACGTCCTGATTTTCAATCAGCAAATCACATTCGTGGCATAATAGAATTCTGGAATTAATGACCTGACTCCGTCCAATGACAACAACTTGCAACTGCCTTAAATATAAACAAAAAATGCTTATTTTTCAATGACAAGAATTGAGTTACCATTGGTAGCCCAGTTTGACCCGGTAGGTGGTATCCGTTGTGGAGACATCGTCTTTAGGTTTACTGTCATATTCCCACTCAACCTCAGCACTGGCTACGATGCCGGAATTGAGAGGAATACGAAAACCGGTCCAGCTGTTAATAACGACTTTACTGGATTTTTCCCAGTCCCATAAGCCATTATCTTTATGATAGAGCTGGACAATATCGTCCCAGATAAACTGATCGTAATTCACATTCCAGTCCATGGCCAGATAGTCTTTATCTTTAGTCTCAATGTTATTTTCATCCACCTTGACCATACCAATATCCACCCCCAGATTCATGGCCCTGCTTTCATAAAACTGGTGTCCCACATGGGGACCAAAAGTCACCCGCAAATCCAGATCGGTAAATTTGTCCCGTTCAAAAACAAGCTGTAAACCATAGTATCTTTGTTTTGTTGTAAAATAATCGTATTTACTGCTAAATATCCAGTTATCCGCTGTTGTACGGTCTTTATTGGTATCATGCTCCAGGTTACCGCTGAAGGTAAAACGCTCTGTCTGACTACGAAATTCAATAATTCCGTCCATATCCAGCTCATCCTTAATAGTATTACCATGCTGGGATTTAAGGGAAAAATTAGCCCGTCCGCTGATTTTAAAGCCCTGCCCCAGACGCCAGGGATCAGGGTTGATATAGGCAACATTATCTGTTTTAAAGGCGGTTTTCCATTCCTCGTCTGCTTTTTTAATCTGGCTGATACCGTTTGCAATATTATTAATATAACGGGATTCAATTACCTCATCAGTTACCAGCATAATTTTAACAGGCTGTTCTGTTTCCAGCTTACTGACCTGATCCCATTTTATTTTAATGGTACCCGCATAAGAGGTCTTAAAAAACAGGGATTTTCCTTCCTGCGATTCCACCTGACCTTTTAGAACAGAACCATCCTTCATAGTCAGGGTATCCGCATAAAGCACTGAGTTGCCTGCAAACAGAAACAGAAAAGTTAAAATAAAACGCATTATATTTTATCATCCTGCAAGCGAATATCGATTGGCTGTGAAATATCCAGATGCACATCGCGCTGAGGAAATGCAATGGAAATTCCGGCCTCAATAAATTTATTATTAATCGCTTCATTGATTTCACTGGTAACAGCCCGACGATAATCCACATTGCCGATAAAGCAGCGCAACTGCAAATCCAGGGTATTATCACCAAAATTCAGAAACAGCACCCGGGGCTCAGGTTCGGTCATAACCAGCTCATTTTCCCTGGCCGCTTCCAGCATTAATTGCCGGGCCAGCGGTATATCACTGCCATAAGCTACACCCACAGGAATTTTAAGACGGGCAACGGGATCGGATAATGACCAGTTGAGTAGCTGACCGGTAATAAATTCCTTGTTGGGAACCAGTAACTCTTTACGGTCACGGGTCATAATAGTTGTAGCACGGATACGTATCCGGCTGACTGTGCCCTCATTTTCCCCGATTGAAACATAATCCCCTACCCGTATAGGCCGTTCAAATAAAAGAATAATACCGCTGATAAAGTTGGCCACAATTTCCTGCAGACCAAAGCCTATACCCACACTTAAGGCCGCAAACATCCATTGAAGCTGCACCCAGTCCACTCCAAGCATATTAACCACGATAAAAAAGCCTATGCCGATAATGGTGTAGTTAATCAGGGTAGTGATGGTATAACGGTTGCCGGAATGTACTTTAGCCTGAATCATGAGAATTTCTAAGATAGCAGGCAAGCGTTTCCCGGCAATTAATGTGATGATGATAATAACCAGTGCCCAGATAACATTACTTAAAGTGACCGGTACCATTTTCTCAACACCATCCACCACGCCTTTATGCTGCCAGAGTTCAACTTTCTGGAAAATATTTAATGCCGGAAACACATCAGACCAGAT
Organism: Gammaproteobacteria bacterium; assembly: GCA_027012135.1. Lineage (GTDB taxonomy): Bacteria > Pseudomonadota > Gammaproteobacteria > GRL18 > GRL18 > JANELJ01. The sequence continues at coordinate 17,674 of JALUZF010000225.1, read as the reverse complement.
CAGGTATAGCCCAAAAGAAAAGGCAATAAACAGTATAAAATTTAACAGTTTTTTGGACTCTTCACTTAATGACGCAATATTAATTTCGGGTTCTTCAAATTCAGATACCGGGATACCGTCATCATTTTCTTTAATAGCAGCATCTTTATTTTTTAAGGCTTCCCTGCGTTTCTCTCTAGCCCGTTGCAATGCGTATTTTCTCTGGGACAGAACCAGCCAGCGCAGAGCCAGCTGCTGAGCCAGTATCACAATAAAGATCAGATGAATGGTCTGCATCATATTAATCGTTAACTGCCCTGCCGTATAAACATAGCCCACCAGGGTTAATACTATCAGTGCAACCATTCCAAGCTGGCTTAAATAAAACCAGAACTTTTGATAACGGGCGTATAACCCACGAGGATTATTCCGGGCAATAATATTAAAAAGACCAGTTTCAGGTTTAAACAGTCGATAATAAAAAATAGCATAAGTCACCAGTACGACAATCAGGGACAGGCGACCCAGACCACCGTTAATTTCAGATGCCCCTTTATAGGCCAGAGTCGTGGTAACAAAAATGGCAGGAATAATAAAAAATATCATTCTCAGTAATTCTTTATTTAAACCATGAGTCAGTTCCCCTGGCCACTTGAAATGCACTTCCGCTACACCATTATGGGTACATAAATAACGGAAAAACTGCATAAAAAACAGCGGCGGGGCTATCATAATCAATCCCGTTGCAATAGCATGGGTGAAATCAGTGACATAAACCATTTTTTCCAGCTGTGAACCTGCTAAAAAAACAAATACTGACAGGGGCAGTGATAGCAGCAGGGTATAAAGCAGCGCTCTGAAGGTGTGACCAAGACTGTCTGAATAGGTATGACGGGTTTTTTCACCTTCTTCAATAAGCTTTTCTTTAAATTTTCTTTTTTGTGAAATCAGAACAATAATAAACAGCATCACGACTGAAAAAGTCACCGGCGTATTTTTCAGTGTATGCAGGACATCTTTAAGAAACACATTCCAGTTGGCTGGTGAAATATAAAACAGCACCTGGGACGGAATGTTTTTTATATTATCCACATTTAAAACCGGCGCACTGCGTAACCAGAACAAATGCTCATCCAGAAGTTGCCGATACTGTTCCGAGACCTTAAGTAATTTTTTCTCAATAAAATCCAGTGCTGCAACAGCCTTTAACAGATTTCGATCAAGCTCAATAATTTTCTTTAATAAGTTTTTTCGGGTTTGCAGCAAGGGCTTAAGTTCTTCAGCGACCCTGTGTTTAATATCCTCTGGAAGACTGGCCACCATTTTCTGAATATAGACCTGGGTATCAGACAGTTCTCTCAACTCTTCCTGGTATTGAATTTTCTGAAGATTAGAACGGGCAATATATTTTTCCCGTTTATCTATACGTTTAAGATACAGGTTTTTTTCTGGTAGTGACTTCCTCTGCTCCAGCAGCATTTCACCCATAACCTGGTTCAGGCCGGCAATATTCAGTTTCTTTCGGGTACTGGAAAAGGCATCAATAATGCGTCGGGTTTCCGCATCAACTTTTTTTTCATCCTGTTCATATTCTTTTAATTTCTGATTCTTTTCATTAATCTGTTCACTGAGCTGACTATTCGATTTGGCCAGTTTGAGAATAAGAGGATGCTTACCTTCTGCTTTTTGCTGTTCACTACGGGTAATGTCCTGAGTTTTCTGAATATCACTGCTGCGCTTTTCTTCAACTATTTTCTGTAATTCAGCCACCTTCTGCTCAAGGCGTTTTAATTTTAAAGCAGTATTATTTTTCTTCTGCTCCAGTAATTGCAGGCGCACCGGCAGACTCAGCAGTTGCTGATCCAGCATTTTTAATTCACTGCGCAAAGCCGCAATACTGGTATCAAGATACCACTGGTTGGCCCTCTTCTGTTCATCTGAGATACCCGTTTGCGGCTGATTTTTTTCATCCAGCAACAATTCCAGTTTATGATTGGCGTCAATAAGCTGTTTGCGTACCATTTCCGCACTGCCTGACTCACGTTCCTGGGTCTGTTTCAAATCGGAAAACTGCGTCTCCACTGCCGTCAGATTGGCCGACTCCGAGTTCAGCATCTGCTCTAATTCTAAAAGACCACGTCGCTTGAGTTCCCCCGGTTTAAACACCGGTTTATTTTTTTTCTGTTCAGCCTGGGCAATGGCTTTTTTAAGTTTTTTGATTTCATCCGGTGCTGTTTTTATTAACTTCTGGTAGGAGGCAGTCTGAGCCTGATAGGATTTTAAGGCATCAAGATTATCAAGGGTTTTACTGTAAATACTCAGTAAATTGTTTTTAGCTTCATCATCCAGAACTTTGGTATCTTTTATCTCAGCAATCTTGTCCATGATTTTTTTCTCACTGACCAGTGAGGCAGTTATACTGTCCGTGTTAACAGCATAGGTTGACAGACTCAGAGTACATATCAGAATTAGCAAACAGGGCAATAAGAAACGTTTTTTCATTATAGCGAGGTATCCATTTAGAAATGGGATAAGCAGTTTTGGGAAATTATACTATTGAGTTATAGTAATTGATACAGGCACCTCAGGCACCAAAATATTTTAATAACACGCCTGCGGCCACCGTTGAACCAATAACCCCGGCTACATTCGGTCCCATAGCGTGCATCAGCAGAAAGTTATGCGGATTGGCTTCCAGTCCGACTTTATTGGATACCCTGGCCGCCATGGGTACGGCAGACACACCCGCCGATCCAATGAGTGGATTAATAGCCTCTTTGGTAAAACGATGCATAATTTTAGCCATAATCACACCACAGGCAGTGCCCACTGCAAATGCGGCAACCCCCAGCAGCAGAATTTTTAAAGTGTCCCACAGTAGAAACTGTTCGGCCTGCAGTTTTGAACCCACCGCCAACCCCAGAAAGATAGTGACAATGTTAATCAGTGAATTCTGGGTGGTATTACTTAACCGATCCACAACTCCGCTTTCACGCATTAAGGTTCCGAAACAGAACATACCCAGCAAGGGTGCGGCTTCCGGCAGGATCAGCCCCACCAGAATCAAGAGCATTAAGGGAAATATAATTTTTTCAGTCTGAGAAACTTCCCGTAACTGGGACATACTGCGCTGGCGCTCTTCTGTAGTCGTTAACAGACGCATAATCGGCGGCTGGATCATAGGTACCAGAGCCATATAGGAATAAGCTGCCACGGCAATAGCACCGAGCAGATGAGGTGATAATTTACTGGTCAGGTAAATAGCCGTCGGCCCGTCGGCACCGCCAATAATGGCAATAGAAGCGGCTTCTTCACCACTGAAACCCAGCATTAAGGCTCCGACCAGAGTAGCAAAAATACCAAACTGGGCGGCACCGCCCAGCAGCAGGGTTTTAGGATTGGCCAGCAGGGGGCCAAAATCAGTCATGGCACCTACACCCATAAATATCAGCAATGGAAATACTCCGCTGGACAGTCCCACCAGATAAAACAGGTATAAAATACCGTCACTGAAACTGTTCTGGGCAGCCAGTAATTTCATTTTATGATGCAGCACTTCATCACCATTGTACACGGCATAAAATGCCTCATGGCAAAGTCGGCCCGATTTGCAATCCTCTGCAATGGGCTTAGCCAGCAGACGATGCATATCATTAAGCAACTGAGCCGATTTAATACTGCCGGACTGCTGAACCTCCGGCGGCAGCTTCTTAAACTGAAGCCGTTGTGCCTGTGGCTGAGTAAGCCCCTTCTCTTCAATATATTCTTCCAGCACCCGGTGCTCGTAGTTGAGTGCCTGATTGAAGGCCTGCAGTGCTGCAGGTTCAGACATTCCAGCACCGGGTATATTAGACAGAATGGCCCCAAAACCAATGGGCAATAATAATAAAGGCTCAAATTTTTTGCGAATGGCCAGAAACAGTAATACCAGCCCCACCAGGATCATTACAGCCTGTCCCGGACTGATATTATAAATCCCGGAGCCTTCCCAGATACGGAAAATATTTTCCATCAGGACGGGTTATCCGTGTAATTTATTTTATACAGGGCATCACCGACACTGACCTTGTCCCCTTCCGCAGCACAGATTTCCACAATAGTGCCGTCTTTACCGGCGCGCAGTTCGGTTTCCATTTTCATGGCTTCCAGTACCAGGATCACATCGCCTTCCTGCACTTGCTGTTCCGATTTAACCAGCACCTTAACCACGTTGCCACTTAAGGGTGCCGGAATAAGTTCACCGGCTGATAGTGCTTTTGCTCGTGCGGTATCGGGTTTTGCAGCAGTCTGTGAACCTGAAACAGCTCGTGATCCGGCCGCTACCGGTGTTTTAATATCACCACCTTCGGCTACTTCCACAACATAACTTTGTCCAGACACTGTAACAGTATAAACACTGCTTTGCTGTTCATTCCGACTGCCTGTGGATTTATCCGGTTGTGCTTCATCCGCCTGCTCCGGTTTTTTCTCAAAGGCCGCCGGATTACCGCGATTTTCCAGAAACTTTAAACCGACCTGCGGGAACAGGGCATAGGTCAGTACATCATCAATCGGTTCAGCCGCCAGCCTGATCTGCCGACCCTCAGCAATCTGTTTTAATTCCCGGGTTAGCTTTTCAACTTCCGGTTGCAGCATGTCCGCAGGTCTAACCGTAATCGGCTGTTTACCTTCCAGTACCCGCTGTTGTAATGCCTTATTAACCGGTGCCGGAGAGGCTCCATATTCGCCTTTAAGCACTCCTGCGGTTTCACGGGTAATGGTTTTATAGGACTCACCGGATAGAACATTAATAACAGCCTGGGTGCCTACAATTTGAGAGGTGGGTGTCACCAGGGGGATAAACCCCAGATCCTCTCGTACTTTTGGAATTTCTTCCAGCACCTGATCCAGTTTGTCGGCAGCGCCCTGCTCTCTAAGCTGGTTTTCCATATTTGTAAGCATACCGCCGGGTACCTGGGCCACCAGGATCCTGGAATCAATGCCTTTTAATGAACCTTCAAAACGATGGTATTTTTTCCTGACTTCACGGAAATAAGCGGCAATTTTTTCCAGTTTAAGCAGATCCAGACCAGTGTCACCAGGCTGATCCTGCATAATAGCCACCACAGATTCAGTAGCAGAGTGCCCATAAGTTGCACTCATAGACGATATGGAAGTATCAACATTATCCACTCCGGCTTCAATAGCTTTAATAATACTGGCAGTAGACAACCCGGTGGTGGCATGGCAGTGCAGATGTACCGGAATATCCAGCACTTTTTTCAGACCCGACACCAGTTCCCAGGCCGTATAGGGTTTTAACAGGCCAGCCATATCCTTAATGCAGATGGAATGAGCGCCCATATCCTGTAAGCGCTGGGCCAGATCCAGCCACAGCTCAATGGTATGCACCGGACTGGTGGTATAGGACATGGCCGCCTGAGCATGCTTACCCAGAGCCACGACTGACTTGATGGCCGTGATAAAGTTTCTCGGATCATTCATGGCATCAAAGACCCTGAATACATCAATACCGTTAACTGCTGCCCGCTGCACAAATTTTTCCACCACATCGTCCGCATAATGACGATAACCCAGAATATTCTGCCCTCTGAACAGCATTTGCTGGGGGGTTTTAGGCATAACTTCCCTGATTTTTCTAATCCGCTCCCAGGGATCTTCTCCCAGGTAACGGATACAGGCATCAAACGTGGCTCCGCCCCAGGATTCCATTGACCAGTAACCAATCTCGTCCAGTTGTTCTGCAATGGGTAACATATCATCCAGACGCATGCGGGTTGCCAGAAGAGACTGGTGGGCATCCCGAAAAACCAGTTCAGTTATTCCTAATGGCTTTCCTGATATGCTTTCTGATTTGGTCCCGTGTAATTCTGACATATTATTTCCTGCTCCTGGAACGGTGTTTATGGATAGCTGAACTGACAATAGTCGCTAACAATTCAGAAGACATGTCAGGATTCCTGGCCTTTTTATCTTCAGCTTTAACTGTAGAATCAGTTGATTTCACCCCAGCTTCACTAATAGCAGAAAACGATGTTTCAAAACGCTTTACGACCCATGACATAAGAGTCGTTACAATAATAAGCAGGATAAGAAACGCAAAAACTGTCCCCATTCCTGTTATTACCAGTTCCAGTCCTAAATGCATATCACTACCTTTGTCATTATTCTAATAAATACTCAAAGCGCATTCAGCTCCGGCTTTAACTGGCTATAGAGCAACTGCATTGAACCTTCAATATCAGTATCTTCAGGCCAGCGTCCTGCTGCTTCAAGAGTATGGCGCATACTGATGAAGCTGGCCTGGTACAGTATCTGCCCCAGAGCCGTTTCTGGCTTACCAGCATCATTGACCTGATCTATAATAGCCTGTATAACAGATGGATTTACTTCCCAACTTTGAGCAACTAATACGGACAGGCGTTTTGACAAACTGAGTAGCTGTTCTTTAAAGAGCACTGAACGGGGAGCATCCTTAAAATCATCCACTGAATTCATGGTTTGAACCACCAGGATCATGCCCAGGTTATGTAATAAACCAGATAAATAAGCTTCAAATGGTTCCTGATTTTTCAGTTGAGCGATTAACTCGCAGACAGATGCTGTTTTAACGGAATGTTCCCATATTTTACTGCCAGAATGTTTAAGAAAATATCCCCCCTCAAACAACATAATGGGTTTTAAAGCCGTTTTCATTATCACTTTTTTAACTTCAAGCAAACCCAGTTGAACCAGAACATGTTCCAGCTTATCTTCACTGGCCTGCAAATTAAAGCGTGAACTATTGGCCAGCTTAAGTATTTGCATCAGTAATACTGGATCACGGGCAATTAAATGAGCTACTTCTTTCCAGCTAAAATCATTTGTTCTCAACAGATGTAAAAGTTTGGGGATAATGTCAGGAAGACGAGGAATTTGAGTGGCAAGCGTCTGATGACTTTCCTGAAAATAAATATCAAGTGAGCCCAGAACTTTCTGTTCAAAGGAATTCAGTTCCATTTCCAGCAAGCTATTAACACCAATAAAGTACTGATAATAAGCCTGTTCCAGATCATGGTACACACGACTATCCGGCCAGTTTACAGACTGTGTCGGAAATGCCTGTTTTGAATGGGCCGTTTCCAGATGCTGTTTTGAATCTAAATAACCGGTTTTATTATCAGAAACAAAAAATGATTTAATTAGCTTGAACAGGGACATAGAATTTCAGTTACTACACTCCACCACTATGTACTACTTCATAATATATTTTTTCCAGCTCATTTTTATGTTCGGTTTCTTCCTGAGCAAGGTAAGTAAAGACATCTTTTAACGGACCTTCAGGAGCATTTTCTGCCAGGGCATGATATTGATCCATGGCTGCCTGCTCCCGCCCCAGGGCATATTGCAGAATACTTTGATCGTCCGGATTGTCACCCAGATCAGGTAATTGAATACAGTCTGAAAACCGCTTATTACTGGGCGGCAGATTAATTTCCTGCTTAATCTGCTTTTCAACTTCCGGATCATTAGCCAGTTTGGTAAACAGATCATAATGCGCCTGTTCTTCAACCACCAGCTCATCCACCAGATAACGAATACGCTTACTGACCTTAGGCGCCAGCGCCGCATAAAAATCCCTGGCCGTCCGTTCAAACTCTGTAGCCACTTTCAGAACATCCTGTAAGGTGGAACAGGAACTGAGTTTGTCTTTACCTGAGGGTGTGATTGTCATAGTTTTAACCTAAATATTTAGCGTTGAGCGTTGAGCGTTGAGCGTTGAGCGTTGAGCGTTGAGCGTTGAGCGTTGAGAAAAGTTTAACCTTACTACATAACAATGCAAGCACAAAAAACCTCGCTCTAGCTCTTTCTCAGCGCTCAACACTCAGCGCTTCATTAATACTCTCGGCCACCCGATGTCCATCCGCAACCGCATGAACCACATCCGGTCCGTTAACACAGTCACCCGCTGACCATAGCCAGTCAACTGAGGTGGCACCGTCTTCAGTTACCTTGATTCTGCCGCGCTGCCATTCCAGTTGTTCCGTTAGTTCTTCGCCCAGCAGATCGGTTTCAGCCATCTGACCAATGGCTTCTATAACCATTTCGGCTTCAAATAGCTGTTCATCGGACTCGTCGTACTGGGGAGCAAAGCGGCCGTCATCATCAAAAACTGAGATGACTTTCCAGGTTCTTAGGCCTTTTACCCTGCCGTTTTCCAGCATAACTTCCTGCGGGCCTCGGGATGGAATAATGGTGATGCCTTCTTCCAGTGATTCTTTAATTTCAACATCATCAGCGGGGAAATTTTCCATGGCATCAATGGCGGTAATGGTCATATTGACCTCACCATACTGCTGTTTCTGATAACGCGCCAGGGAACGGCCAATATCCATGGCCACATTACCTCCGCCAATAACCACCGCAGAACGGGGTATTTCAAAACCCGGATCTTTTTCTGCTTTTATATCATCCCGGACACTGCCGATTTTTCGCAGCAGCTCTACGGCACTGTGGACATCTTTATGATCAGAACCGGGGATACGGGTAGAGCGCCCCGATTGCAGACCAATAGCCAGGATAACGGCATCGTAGTCTTTATGCAGCTGTTCCATGGCAATGTCTTTGCCGATACGGGTATTGTATTGAATCTTAACACCCATGGAGAGAATAACATCCACGTCCCGCTCCAGGATATCATCGGGCAGACGATAATAAGGGATGCCGTAGCGGGTCATTCCACCGGCTTTAGCCAGAGCTTCAAACACCTGCACTTCATGACCCTGTTTAATCAGGTCAAAAGCGGCGGTCAGACCCGCAGGCCCGGCACCAATAATGGCAATTTTTTTGCCTGTTCTGGTCGCCGATTTTTTGCTGGCGGCAATTTCCTTAATACGTTCATGGGGAACCGCATCCATGGCATAGCGCTTCAGCCAGCGAATGGCAATGGGTTCACTGCCCTGGGGCAGTCCGGTCTGGTTCAGAGAACAGGCGGTTTCACAGCGATGGGTACAGACCCGTCCGCAGACATGTGAGAAGGGATTGGTTTCATACATCCATTCCACCGCTTCTTCCACATTGCCTTTCCAGATGGCACGGATATATTCCGGTGCATGCATATGGGTAGGACAGGAATCATGACACATACCGCATTGCACACAGCGGGATGCCTCCAGTACAGCCTGTTCCGGTGTAAAGCCGTCTACAATTTCATCAAAATTATCTACCCGCTCTTCCGGTGCCATTTCGCCCATTTTCTGGCGATGCCGATCCAGCAGATCATTGGTTTCTGTTTTAGTCCAGCCTTTTTCTTCCACAGTACCGTGCATGCCTTTTTCCTGCGGCAGCATAAAATAGCTATCGACTTCATCTCCGTTGCAGGTATGCACATATTCACGGGACAGTTCAATAGCACCCACTGGACAGATGTCCACACATAAGGCACACCAGCAGCAGCGGCCGTAGTCAATGGCCGGACGCAGGTTACGTATGCCATTTACCGGATCATTTTTTAAATGCGGCACCTTGACCATGGTAATAGCCGCATTATCGCAGATCTTCTGACAGGTACTGCAGCCAATGCATTTTTCCATATCATTAAGATGGAAACCACGGTAAATTTCTGCGGCCGGTCTGGGACCAAGTGGTTCAGTTACTGGCTTGCGGGCAAAAAACTGTAGATTTTTCAGTGGATTAAGAATGCTGCCAATATCTTCATATTTTATCTTTTTCATTAACGATCCACCTCAGGAGGACAGGCATCCAGAGAAAACATAATTTGAGCAATATCTTCAATACGCTGACCTACAGCCATATTTTCAAGTACCTGTACAGCATGCATGGAGGATGCGCCGCGCACATGCACCCGGTACGGTTTAGGGCCGCCATCGGACACTGTGTAATAGGCCAGCTCACCCTTGGAGGATTCTACCCGGCAATAACTTTCACCCATGGAGACATTCCAGGCCAGCGGATTAGGAATGGGTGCACGTACCGGCCCTTTGACTGAAGGCAGGTGTTTAATAATCTGTCTTAAAATCCGTACACTCTGAAACAGCTCATCACGACGTACCAGAATCCGTGCCAGGCAGTCACCGGCTGTCTGGGTCGGAATTTCAAAATCAAGCTCATTATAAATCAGGTAAGGATCATCTCGACGAACATCAAAGGCCAGTCCTGTGGCTCTTAGATTCGGCCCGGTAACACCCCATTCCAGGGCCTGTTCCTGATTGATCACACCTACATTACGAGCACGTTTTACAAATACCTGATTGGTAAACAATAAATTGTCATAATCATTCTGACGGGTTTCGAGATAGTCCAGATAATCACTTAAACGATCCAGAAAACCATTGGGAATATCTCTGCGTACTCCACCGGGAATATTGTAAATATGATAAACCCGGCCGCCGGTTAACTCTTCAAACAGATCCAGCGCCAGATCCCGATCCGCTACTCCCCAGTAACTGGGTGTGTACATACCGGTGGTTGCCGCATGACCGCCAAAAGTAAATAAATGCGAAGCGATGCGGGACAGTTCCAGTTGCATAACCCGGATCCACTGCCCCCTCAGGGGTACTTCCATTTTTTCAATATCTTCTACCGTCAGCGAATAAACCACTTCCATGGGTACTGGGTCGGGCACACAGATCCGCGGCACAATCGCCAGGTTCTGTATCCACAGGCGACCTTCCATCAGTTTTTCAAAACCTCGATGCAGATAGCCTGCATCGGCCTTACCGGAAATCACCCGGTCTCCATCGAGTTTCAGTTTAAAGGCATAATTACCTTCAATACCTGGGTGATTAGGCCCGATAAATAATTCATATTCATCGCTATTAGGTAGTGCTACGAGCTGATAATTCTCCGGCCTCATAGACGAATATCCTCCGGCCTGACGGCAATTCCACCGCCATCTTCTTCAAGTTCCTGTAACCACTGAGGATGATAATCGGCCCAGTTAAAGGTATCGTTGACATACTGCTCAGCATCAAAATCCTTACGCATGGGTGGTGGCCCATTCCATTCGGTCAGGATAAATTTTTCCATGTATGGACTGCTTTCAAAATAAATGCCGTACATTTCATAAATATCGCGCTCAAAAAATGCCGCCGGCTTGTAAATATCATAGACAGACACGTAGTGGGCAAATTCCTGTGCAGAGTTGCGTGGGATCCGGGTGTGAGCAGACAACAAGGATTTTGCTTCATAGGACCAGCAGTGATAAACCAGTTCAAATTCTTCATCATCCGGCCAGTCCACACAGGAAATAGCCGACAGATGTACATAGGAAGCTTTACCTTTCAGTAATTCCAGTAAGGCCGGCAAAGAACTGGCAGGCACATCCACACGTACCCGCCGTTCACTTTTTCGGGTTACTTCAATTTCTTCTATTTCTGCCAGTAAGGTATCTAACCAGAGATTAATTTCTTCACAATTCATTGAGTTTTATCTCTTTTCACTTTATGCCTGACCCTGATATTAAAGTCCCAGGGAGGTTGAATGCCATATATTAAAACTTAATACGCATTTTATGTGGTTCCAGAGGCTGCTGATGCTGCTCCAGAATTCTGGTATGCTCACCATAAGTCTGCTCAGTTTCCAGACCATAATGTCTGGCTTCGCCAATAATATCCGTTGGTGTCTGCCAGTCATCACCAAACAGGTGCTGCTGATTGCCCAGGTAATAATCATAACGCTGAAAATAATCTTTCCAGGCATGACCTTTACCCTCTTCAATATTTCTCATTAAGCGGCGCATCCCTTCAATAACTGCTTCCGGGCGAGGCATACAGCCGGCAATATAAACATCAACTGGAAGATATTCATTCAGAACCTTGGCCGTTGCATAACTCTGCCAGTACATACCGCCGTTTACCGTACAGGAACAGATCCCAATAACGTATTTAGGCGACTGCATCTGCTCATAGGTCAGAATCACCCGCTTCAGGGTCTTCACCGAAACATAGCCGGTCACCAGCAAAATATCGGCCTGACGCGGTGTCACCATTGGCTGAATACCCAGACGCTCCATATCAAAACGAGAGGTCATAGCCGGGGGTAATTCAATCGCCCCGCAGCCGGTACAATAATGCAGCATAAACATGGAACGTGACTGACAGAACTGAACCAGCTCATCAAACACACCTGCTAAGGGATTGGTACGTTTTTTTCCAGCTTGTGCATTAACAGGAATATTGCCAATTTTGCTCATTTTGATACCAGCTTTTATTAATAATACATTTATTAAAAAGATTCAGAGTACTGCTTACAGTACAAAGGCTATCCCAATTAAAGCCGCCATAACCGGCCACTTCCACATAATCCGTACCATATCTTCCGTTCTGTAACGGGGAAAGACAAAAGCCACGCTCATGGGGATCGCAACCACCACAAATATTTTTAGCAGAAACTCAAACCAGTTACTGCCGCCGCCCAGAAATAATGAGGTGTATAAAACCCCGGCAGTATATAACTGGAATGTCTGCATAACAAACAGGCCTCCCATGTATTTACCACTCATTTCCACCATGGGGCCGGTGGCAATTTCAGCGGGTGCCACATAAATTTCAAAGGGCTGTTTACCCATCATACCCTGCAGAGCAAACAGGCCGGCCGCCGCCAGTAAAGGCATTTCAAAAATACCCCACTGGTGTGCCTGCTGGTATTCAATCATACCCACTAAAGAGGTACTCTGATAATGCGCCGCCACACCAAAGACAACAATAATAAAAGGAATGTCATAGGCCAGCATGGCTGTTAAAGCACGGGAAATACCAATTGAACCGTTAGGGTTAGCACATTGACCAACCCCCAAAGCCAGTCCCAGGGAAGGAACCATCATGACATAGGACAGGGTAATAATACCGCCCTTATCAGCAATACCGTCCATACCCGGTACCGGTAAAAATATTTCAGCTGCCACATAACCGCCCACAGCCATAACCAGCCCAATATCATGGATCAAACCATGAGATACCTGGGTGTCCTTGCCATAAAGTTTCACAATATCAAAGATGGGCTGTAACAGAGGCGGACCTACTCGTCGCTGCAGGCGGGCACCTATTTTACGCAACATCAGCACCATGGCCAGTCCGACCATAAAGGCAATCAGAGGCATTAAGAACAGTTCTGTTAATAATTCAGTGATAGTGCTCATTTTGGCAGCCCTCCCTGGATACCCTGCGTTATGGGGGCAACAGTACCGGTATCAGCTGGCATACTAAAGCTGCTCATGATAAACCACAGTGCAATAAAGGCTACTGCCGCTACCAGCACGGCCGGCTGGGCTGAACGATAAAAATTTTCAGACAACTGTGACAGGAAGCTAACCAGTGAAACCAGTGCCTGTTCCAGTTTCTTAAAGAAGTCCTTATACCAGCCGCCAATTAAATGCATAAGACCGGCATAAAAATGATTACTATAGTGATAACGGACTTTGGAGGTCAGGAAATGTCCCCCGGCATAATTGTCAAACTGATGAATATGTTTAGACTTACCGCCCAGGAAGTAAAATACAATAGCACCCACTGCAAAACCATAGAACATAACACCAGTGACCCATATCATATCCAGACCACCCTGAGCCAGTTCAATACCCCCCAGATTATGGGTAATCGGGGCAATTCCCACAGCATTTTGTGCTGCGGCTACCCAGTCCAGAACCACACCGGGCATAACACCTGTACCGAAAATAATCAGTACCAGGCCCAGCATAGGCAATAACATACTCAGTGGCGCTTCTTTTACGTCCTGGTGTTCCAGACGTAACTGCCCAAGGAAAGTATTGTGTACCAGTTTATAAACGGACAGAATGGTACCTAAGGTTCCGATGACTGCTGCAACAAATAACAACGGCTCCCCGTCAAGCAATAAAGCACGATAGACCAGCCATTTGGATACAAAACCATTCATTGGCGGAATACCGGCCAGGCCGATAATGCTCACCACCATCACCATAAAGGTTAAGGGCATCTGGGTAACCAGACCACCAAGTTTGCTGAAATTGGAGGTGCCTGTACGAAACATAACCGCAGTCACGGCCATAAACAGGGCCGCCTGATAAGTTGCGTAGTTAAAGACATGCATAATGCCTCCGGCAGTACCAATACTATCTGCAATCATAACCCCCAGCAGCATATAGCCGCCCTGTCCGACACCATGCCAGGCCAGCAGATAACGGGCATCATTCTGCTTGAGTGCAATATAAGTAGGAATAATGGTAGTTAATGCACCCACCCAGGCCAGTATATTTTGCATATTCAGAAAAGTATAGGGAATTTCAATAGCTGCTACCCGGGTCAGACTGAAAATCTGTACCACTATCACGATCAGTGCATACAGGCCCATGCGGGCAGAAATAGCCCCCATAAACACGGCACCAGGGCCAGGTGTTTCCGCATAAGCTGCTGCCTGCCAGAGATGAAATGGAATCACACCCATTTTAATACCGAAACCAACGCCATATAAAGTAACCAGCAGGGCAATCTGGGTATTGGACAGATGGGCAACAGCCTGCATAATCTGAACATAATCCAGTGAGCCGGTCATACTATAAGTCATGGCAATCGCCATCAGGATAGACATGGCAGCAGCCATCGCATAGACAATGTATTTTATAGCCGCTTTACGAGCCACTTTATCCTGGTTAAGGAACATCATCATAAAACTGGCCCAGCTGACCAGCTCCCAGCCAATAAACAATGACAGCAAGTCACCGCTGGCCAGTAATACCAGCATGGACAGCACGTTCAGCACCAGTGCCGCCTGTAATAAACCGTAGGCTTCTGTGGAATGTTCCTGACAGTATTTTTCAGCCCAGGCACCGCTCATAAATACCGAGGTAAACAGGGCTATCACTACCGTGATCAGAGCAAAAAACCAGGACAGAGAATCAAAACGCCAGTACAGATTCTGACCCAGTACATTCAGGGTAAAACTGGAATAAATTGGTTCGCCGCCATAACCCAGTGCTGACATTTTTACCAGCAGTACAGTAGCCAGAGCGTACACTATTACGGACAGCTTGCTGACCGAAGCAAAACGTCTGACTACGATAATGGCCACCGAGGCCAGCGCAGTAAACAGTAATAAATCGTCTAGTACACTCATTTTATACTTTGCATCCCGGTTTCAGCTGTATGGAACTGTGGAAAAACAGTCATAATATAGTAATTTCGGTCACTTAACTGCTGCGCCAGTGTTGTCAGCTTATCGCCGGCAGGCTGTAACTGCAGGACAATGGCAATTAACGCCGCGCCAGCCGATGCAGCAATAGCCAGCCCCCATTTTGAATGGGCTTTAACCTTAACAGTATCTTCTTTGCGATACATAATCATCACTAGACGGAACAGATAGGCTATTTCAACAATCATAGCCAGAGGTACCGCTATCATACCCAGGGTATAGACAGCACTGTCCTGGCCAGCCAGCCCCACCATCAGCAGATATTTAGCCCAGAATCCCGGCAGAGGTGGAATACCCAGCAGAGACAGGATTAACAGCACAAACAGTAATACGGTCAGTGGCGAACGCCGTGCTACGCCAGACAGATTTTCCAGCGACCCGGACCAGCCAGTCGCCAGCATAAACAGGGCCGGTTTAACCACCATATGATGCAGAGCAAGAGCGATACCTGCCATCATGCCTGTATCTCCTGGAATGGAAAAGGCCAGAAATATCAGCCCCAGTTGGCCAATAGAGGAAAATGACAGCATGCGCACAAAATCTCTGGCACGCCAGGCCACCAGCTCGCCGGTAATAACGCCCAGAATCCCCAGCATAGCCATTAACTGCATTGCTTCAGGTTGAGGGAACAGTAATACCATAATTCGGACAACAACAATGACGGCCAGCTTGGATAATAAACCCGCCATCAGTGCCGCCAGATTACTGGACACGGAACCGTACACTTCCGGCACCCAGTTGTTGACTGGAAACAGCTCGGCCTTAACCCCCATACCCACCAGGATCAGGGCAAAGGCGGCCAGCCCGGCCATATTATCCAGATGTAGCGGTGCCAGCAGGGACAGGTGAGCCAGATTCAGGGTTCCTGTCTGAGTATAAATAATGGCAATGCCCAGCAGCATCATAACTGAACCAACACTGCCCATTAACAGGTAGCGGAAGGAAGCGGCAATACTGACAGCCCGTCCCTGTACGGCAATCAGGCTATAGGAGGCTACAGCCAGCAGTTCGTAAAAGACATAGATATTAAACAGATCACCACTGAGCACCAGACCGGAAGAAGAAGCGGTTAATAACATCATCAGGGAATATTCACGGATGGAAGTTTTACGCTGCCAGGGCCAGAATAATAACACCATAACCGGAATTGCCAGTGCAAATAATATCGAAACCTGATCCACATAAAAGCTGATGCCTATGGGCGGCATAAATCCGCCAATGGCAATAGATGTTGCCTGACTATTTACCTGCGGCCAGACATTGATAATAATTGCAATAGCAAAGACCAGCACTGACAGTCCCAGCACCCGTGCCACAACCTCAGAAAAGCGTGCCAGTACCGGCATTAAAAACGCCGCCAGTAAGGGTAAAACAACCAGTAGAACAATGTTATCCATTATTGTTCATCCTTTTGAGTTATAGCTTCACTGACATGCCGTCGCACACGTCCCTGTGCCAGGCTGCCTGGACTATGAGCACTGACTGGAGTCGACACTTCAGCCTGAACCGCCAGGTCAAATTCAAGCTGTTCGCGGATTTTAAGCATATTTAGAGTTCCATACTGAGCCTTAATACGCATAATCAGCGCCAGTCCCAGTGCCTGAACCCCCACACCAATCACAATCGCAGTTAAAACCAGTGCCTGTGGCACCGGATCATTCATGGTAATAGCAGACAGATTGTGCATCTGTTCGGGAAGGATAATTGGAGCAACACCCGCCAGACGAAAGCCAGCCAGTATCAGCAACAGGTTTACACCGGCTTCCAGCATAACCAGGGCAAGCAACATACGAAAGACATTATTATGCAGTAACAGCCCCGCCAGACCAATAACCGACAGACCGATTGCGCCAGTATATAAAACCACCTCAATTGCAGGCATAGACATTTCTTCTCAGTTTATTTCCTGTTAACAGCATTAGCATCAGAATTTTCATTACTCAGATCCGGCACGTCAACCACAGTAACCAGCAAACCGGCCAGCTCCGCACCGACTTTCAGACCTACCGTAAGATAAAGTAAGGGTAAAGTCCCGGCAGACCATAGACTGCCCAAAGGGCCAGTGCCTAAAAAGGCATCAAAAATCGGTTGTAAAAACGGTTTGTCATACCATAATGCCCACAGCCCGACCAGGATAAAACCGCCTCCTGCCAGGCCTTCCAGCAGGGTGATCAGGCCATGCTCAATATGATTGCCGGGACGCACCAGAGCTGGCAGGAAAAAAGCAATAGCCAGAATCACCCCACCCTGAAAACCGCCGCCGGGGGTCACATGACCATAGAAAATAATATAGAAGCCCACCACAATCAGCAGCGGCATCAGCAGATCCACTGCCCGGGTCGTAATAAAACCGCTTTCAGCCTGCTCGGATTGCTGCACAACAATATTTGAACGCAGGCTGCTGTGACCCAGGATCAGGCCCACACCCGCTGCTGCGGTAAACAGAATGGACAGTTCACCCAGAGTATCAATACCACGATAGGCCAGCAGTACTGCGGCAACAATATTTGCAGTGTGCACTTCACCGGGA
>JALUZF010000224.1 GCA_027012135.1 Gammaproteobacteria bacterium | reverse complement strand
AAGCACCAGCAGTAAAAAGGCCAGACCGCCCGCAAATAACAGACCGGAAATATTTCTCATTGCATTAATCCTCCAGTCGCCACAGGCCAAGTCGCTTCAGGCCCATGGCCAGCAGCAGACCGCTCAATCCGGCACCAATGGCCGCTTCGGTCATGGCCACATCCGGTGCTTTCATCAGGGCAAATAATACTGCCAGTGCCAGTGATACCACCGATGAAGCGGCCACTGCAGCTACCATATTCGGCAGCACCATAACCGCTACTGCAGCAGCCAGCATAACCAGCACAGCGATAGATACTATCCAGATCATTATGATGTCTCCTTTTGCAATGCCGTTTTTTCCTGCGCCTTAGAGGTATTTTTATTTTTTTGAGTCGCATCATTACTGCTATGCCAGCGTTTGACTCCGGCAATATAAAAAGCCCTGGCAATGGCAGACGAACTGACTGGACTGGTCAGTAAAATAAACCCCATAATCACCACCAGTTTGTACCACCATTGCGGATACATAAAGCCTATTCCAGTTAGAATCCCCATAGCCCCAAGGGTTACGGCTTTAGTACCGGCCTGTATACGGTTATAAACATCAGGCATTCTTATCAGGCCAAGGGCACCCAGAAAGATAAACATGGCACCAGTCAGCAGAAACAGATCAGCTATCAGTCTCAAGAGTGCTCTCCTTTGTCAGACTGCTCAGCTCTGCCATGTTCAATAGCCCGGGCCAGAGCCAGCACACCGGCAAATGACAATACCCCGTAAATCAGCGCAACGTCCAGATATAAAATACTTTGAAACAGGGCTGCCATAATGCAGATTATAGCCGTAGCAATCACCGTTAAGGCATCGGCACTGACAATTCTGTCCGGATTAGACGGACCAAATACCAGTCGATACAGGGCCATCAATGTAGCCAGAACAATAAATAATAACGCCAGCATTTCCACACCATTGATATGCAGTTGTGAACCTGCCGGCAGGCTGATATTGATTAATTCCACCAGTTGTTCAGAACCCTGTTCTGAAACCTGTTCCATGGAGCCTGCTTCTATAGTTATTAGTTCAGCACTCATTTTAAAAATCCTTTCAAATGACGTTCAAAGCCTTTCGCTATCCGGGTAGTATTGTATTCCAGATCCAGCCGGTCGGGACAGTCAATCCAGTGCACCAGAATACGATCTTCAACAATATCCACTGACAGTGTACCCGGTGTCAGGGTAATACTATTGGCTAACAATAAACGGCCCAGTTCTGACTGCATACTGGTCTGCACTTCAACTATAGCCGGTGTGATGGGAATTTTTCTGGATAGAATACGACCAGCCAGGTCAAAGTTGGCTTTAATCAGCTCAACAAGAAAATACCAGAGATAACGAAGCAGGCTAATAAAACTGCCCGGGGTAATAATCAGGCCGTTCAGAATAGAGAGTCGCCGGGCGGTCATAATAGATACGGCACCTGAAACAATCACACCTGCAATCAGATCATCGGTTTTAAAAGAGCCGCTCAATAAAAGCCAGAGAAGGAAACAAATTGCAAAGGTAAGAAAATAGGGGCGTGATGAAGTATCGTTCATGAAATGACTTACACTCGCAATTTTTGGGTTGTTTACACAGGTAATTTAAAATAGGAATAAATCCAGACAGTCTGTAATGGTACTCTTACAAATCACCAAGTTCAAGCACAAGTATAAAGATAGTATATTACAAACAGATGACAAGTATTTATCAGGATTTACTCACCTGAAATACATGCAGCAGTGACTGCAGATTATCCGCAAGTTCTGCCAGGCTGGGTCTGGGTCTGGGCCTGAGTAGATGATAAAATAGCCGTAGGATAAACCTTATTGGCCACCTATAAAATAAGAGTCAGGATAAAAATGTTTGCAGGTACTGTATTTAAATGCTCTGCTGCAGACCTGCACAGATATCAGTATAAAGAGGCTCATCCGGTTTCAGGAAGCCATGACGAATAGCAAAGTCAATAATCACCAGGTTACAGTTAGTTTTATATTCATCTGTTGTGGCCACAATAGTAAGTACCCTGTCTACCGGCCAGAGGTAAAACTCTTCGGCTTCCCCATCGGTATTTTCCGGTACAAAAGAGACATCAAGCTTTAAATCATATATAAACAGGTTGTCCTGCTGTAACTTCTTTCCAGCATCCATATTGTAGGTCACCATGGAAACCGGAACTGCAGTTTTAGCAATAGTTTCAGGTACCCCGGCTTCCTCAGCGCATTCCTTGAGCATGGTCTGTTCAATAGTATAACCCGTGCCATGACCTCCGGCGACCAGATGATCCAGCTTGCCCGGAAAAGTAGGCTTGTTTCTGGACCGTCGGGCTACCCATAAATACACTTCATCCTGCTTTTCCACCCAGGCATTAAGGTGAATACCGTATTTTTTTATACCCAGAATAGATGAGGCAGCCCGTTCAATGGTAAAAAAAGACGGATGATTGAAACCGGTATTGACATCATATTGCTCTCCTACCCAGGATGTGATAACACCGGATTTTAACCAGCTTTGGGCAACTTCATTAGCGGCTTTGGTACGTAATTCAAAAGAATTAATATCCGGATGAAAAGTCAGCCCTTCCCGGCCATTAAAATCAGTAAACACCATTAAATGTTTAAATGCTTTAAACAGTACTTTATTGTCTTTATGGACATAGCCCAGCAGGGTATTATCAATAAAAAAAGGCATAAAATCCTTTTTATTAAAAGCATTACAGAGCTTTATCCAGTTTAAAAACGCCTGGTTGCGTTCTTCCATAAATTGCCTGATAGTCTGTTCAGTATTTATTGCCATTAAGATAACCCGGATTAGCCCATGATTTGGCTCTTGATTTATAGAAACCAGACCAATATAATGTCTGGTTTACAAAAAAGCAGTCTTACCGACTGCTTTTTTATTTTGGGTAGTTTATTTTAAAATTATAGTTTGCCTAATAATAACTTTAAACAAAAGACAATCTTAAACTATAAAATAGTCTTAAACCATAGATAGTCCTAAACCATAGATAGTCTAAACCAAAAAAAGTCGAATTTTAATGTCTAATCATATTATGAACACCTATGGCCGCCTGCCGGTCAGCTTTGTCAGAGGTGAAGGCTGTTATCTTTATGATAAACAGGATAACCGCTACCTCGATGCACTGACCGGTATTGCAGTCTGCGGCCTGGGGCATGCACACCCTGAAGTCAGCAAAGCAATTTGCGGGCAGGCTGCTACTTTAATGCATACCTCTAATTTATACGGCATTCCCAATCAGGAAAAGCTGGCAGATAAACTCTGTGAGCTTGCTGCTATGGATCGGGTCTTTTTCTGTAATTCCGGTGCTGAGGCCAATGAAGCAGCGATTAAAATTGCCCGCCGCTACGGTCATAACAGGGGCATTGCCCTGCCGACCATTATTGTTGCCAATAAAAGCTTTCATGGCCGTACCCTGTCCACTTTATCCGCCACCGGCAACAGTAAAATTCAGGACGGCTTTGAACCACTGGTTCCCGGCTTTGTGCATGTTGATTTTAACGATATGGATGCCATTAAAAGCGCCTGTAAAGATAATGATCAAATTGTTGCCATAATGGTTGAACCGATACAGGGTGAAGGCGGACTGGCAACTCCTCCAGAAAGCTATTTGCAGGAAATCAGAGCCTTTTGCGATGCCAGTGACTACCTGATGATCCTGGATGAAATTCAGACCGGTGTCTGTCGTACCGGTAAATGGTTTGCCGGTCAGCACAGTAATATTATTCCCGATGTAATGACCCTGGCCAAAGGCCTCGGTAATGGCTTCCCAATTGGCGCCTGCGTAGCAAAGGGAACGGCGGCAGAAACTCTGACACCTGGAACCCACGGCTCCACTTTTGGAGGCACACCACTGGCCTGTGCCGCAGCACTGGCCACTTTGGATGTTATGGAAAAAAACCGGCTGGATCAGGCCGCGGCTGATCTCGGCCAGTATTTCCGACAGCAGTTCAGAGCCAGTTTAAGTGACTTAATAGCACAAAATAAAGTCACCGATATTCGCGGCAGGGGACTGATGATAGGTATAGAACTGGATCGATCCTGTACTGAACTGGTTAAGCAGGCTCTGGATAAAAAACTATTAATTAATGTTACCGCAGACAAGGTAGTTCGCCTGCTGCCAGCCCTGATCACAACCCGTGAGCAGGCCGATGAAATTATAAGCATCGTCAGTGAATTAATTACTGACCTGGTGCATTCATAAATTAAGACCTGAGCCACTATTCATAACATTTTATAAACTGATTGACCAAACCTGCCCGGCAGGAGAGAAACAATGACAACTGAAACTCAATTACGCCACTTTCTGACCTTAATGGATTTTTCCAGTACTGATCTGAGAAAAATGACCGACCGTGCCATTGTTTTAAAACAGATGCAGAAAGCCGGTGAAATTTACGAACCTCTGAAAAACCGGATGCTGGGCATGATTTTTGAAAAATCCTCCACCCGCACCCGGGTATCTTTTGAAACCGGCATGCTGCAGTTCGGTGGCGGTGCTTTATTTTTATCCCCCAGAGATACCCAGTTAGGTCGTGGTGAACCCATTGAAGACAGTGCCCGGGTGCTGTCACAAATGGTGGATATTATTATGATCCGTACCTTTGAACATGAAAAACTGGAAACCTTTACCCAGTATTCTTCAGTTCCGGTCATTAATGCCCTCACTGATAGGTACCACCCCTGCCAGTTACTGGCTGATATGCAGTGCTATCAGGAACATCGCGGCAGTATTGAAGACAAAACCGTGGCCTGGATTGGCGATGGTAATAATATGTGTCATTCCTATATCAATGCAGCCCGTCAATGGGGTTTTAAGCTCAATATTGCCTGTCCTGAAGGTTATGATCCGGTACAGAGTATTGTGGATACGGCTGGCGATCAGGTAGCCATCACCCGCATTCCTATGGAAGCTGCTACAGGTGCCGACCTGGTAGTAACCGATGTCTGGACCTCCATGGGCCAGGAAGAAGAACAGACCCGCAGGGAAAAAGCCTTTGACGGTTTTATTGTGGATGACAGGCTCATGGCACAGGCCGATAAAGATGCCCTGTTTATGCATTGCCTGCCCGCGCATCGGGGTGAAGAAGTCAGTGCGTCTGTGATTGACGGCCCACAAAGCGTGGTCTGGGATGAAGCCGGTAACCGGCTGCATGCTCAAAAAGCCCTGCTGGAATTTATGATGGGTAAAACCCCGGAATAAGTATTCAGTTCAGGAACCGGGTAAGATTTATGAATTTCCTGCAGGTACTGGATGCATTGGTGCTGGCTTTTTTTATTAATGCCCCCATACAAATTATCATTACCATTGGCCAGTGGCTGGTTATGGCCCGTTTTATTGCCCCGCCCGACCGAACCATTAAACATGCCCTGAACTGTCTGGCTGCCACTTATATCACGGCCTACTTTATAGCTCTACTGCTGTGGCTGTTCTGGCCGCTTGATCCTGAACTCACCCTCTATAAAAACCGTATCAGCATCCCCGCTGTTATTGGCGAGGCCATCGCCATGCTGTACTGGATGAAACACTACAAATACATTTTCCGCAAAAAAATCGAACTAAGATCCCGCACCACTCCTAAAACCTGAAACCTGCCGTCTATAATCTGGTTACCTATAGCCTGGGCACAGGATTAGACACCGGCTTTTTCCCGGCCAGTGCCAGTTTTTCCGACTCATTCGGCATCTGCAGATAAAAGCCGTCTTCCAGCAGGGCCTGCCTCACTTTATTCACATCGGCTCGGGCCAGTTTCCGTTCATTATGCAGTTCCAGTTCCATGGCCAGTTCCAGCTTGCCCAATGCCCTTAACAGGGCTTCAGGTACATCAGAAAAATCATCCTGTTGAACAATATAAAGATAGGAATCAGGCTTTTTTGATGCCCGGTAAATAAAAGTTTTCATCCTGTCTCCTAAATTTTAGTCCGAATTGTTAATGAATTAAATCATAATTAATTGAATTTTTATAAATATAAGCTAATTTTACTCAAGTAATATCGAGAAATGCCAATAATACCTTTAAGGCTATTTCATTATCATTTTAAAAATCATAGCAAAATACAGGATCACAATATGACCATTAAAGCAAAATTGTTATTAATAGCAGGGATTATAGCGCTTTCCATGTTGTTATCTATTTTTTCCATGAACTGGTCTATTTCAATCTTAAATACTCTGGCAGACACCCAAACTTTAAACCATCAATTAACATCTGATATGTTGATGCTCAGACGTAATGAAAAAGATTTTCTGCTGCGTAATAATTTGAAATACCTTAATAAATTTAAAAAAAATTATGCCTTAATGCAAAACCATATCCAGCAGCTCGGGCAATTGCTGACAGAAAACAATATACAGATTGAAAATTTCAAGGCTCTGAGTAAAATCATTGAAAATTATCAGTCACAATTTCACAAACTGGTAGAAATAAGTCAAAAAATTGGTCTGGATCACAAATCAGGCTTTCGGGGAATATTGAGAAACTCCGTTCACAGGGCTGAGGATACATTTAAAGATATTAATAATTTTATACTTTATACCGATATGCTGATGTTAAGACGCAATGAAAAAGATTTTATTATTCGCAAAGATAAAAAATATCTGGATAAGTTTACCAAAAATTATCAGGTACTTATTAATGACCTCGAACAAACGGATCTGGATGATCCGTTAAAACAAAAGACCTTAAATAATCTTGAAAAATATAAAAGCAATTTTTTAAACCTTGTATCCGCAATGGAACAGAAAGGACTGGATCCAGAATCCGGTATCCTTGGTAATATGCGTACAACTATACACAAAAGTGAAACACTATTAACAACTTTTAACCATAGTATTCACGATGCTATCCTGAAGACCGAAAATAAAATCCAGGTAAGCAATATTATTGCTACTTTAATTATTGCCATACTGGTTATTGGTTTAACCCTGTATTTATCCCGAACCATTACCCAATCTTTAAATAATTTTATTAGAACGTTGCAAAACCTGTATGAAACAGGCAATTTAACCTTAAGAGCCGAAACTTCAGGTAAGGATGAAATTGCCCAGGTAGGTAATATGCTCAACAAAATGATGTCTCAGTTTCAGTCAATTATTCAACAACTCCACACAGCCTCCAGCGAACTTCACCAGACCTCGCAGCAGTTTATGACTCTTCGGGAAGACACCTTTAAAAGCGTTGGTAATCAACAGGTTGAAACAGAAAAGGTCAGTCAATCTATCACCGATATGAGTATTTCTGCAAAACGCATTGCCGAAAATACTACCCTGACAGCAGAGGCGGCAAAGGAAGGCAATAAAGTCAGTAATGAGGGTAAACTTATTGTTGATCATACGATTAAATCCAGCCAGGATCTGGAAGCTATTATCAACGATGCCAGTAATGTTATTCAGCAGCTGGGTGAAGATAGTAATAGTATCGGCAGTATTCTTGATGTTATTCGGGGTATAGCAGAACAAACCAACCTGCTGGCACTTAATGCTGCCATTGAAGCGGCCCGGGCCGGTGAACAGGGACGCGGATTTGCAGTAGTTGCTGATGAGGTACGCACACTGGCACAGAAAACCCAGGATTCTATCAGTGAAATTGAATCCATGATCAGTATTCTGCAATCCGGTTCAGACAATGCCATTGAGGCTATAAGCAGAGGCAAAACCAGCGTGGACAATAATGTTGAACAAATCAACAAAGCCGGTGAAACGCTAAACTTAATTGTTTCTGAACTGGACATTATCGCAAATATGAGCCTGGAAAATGCAAGTGCCACCGATGAGCAAAGCATTCAGGCAGAAGAGGTCAACAAAAATGTCACCACCATTAAAACACTGGGTAAAGAGATTTTAAATAATATTGAGCAGCTCAAAACAGCCAGTGATCAAATGAATACCTTATCTCATAATATGGAAGGAATTGTTAAGAATTTTTCAGTTTAAAATAGACTATCAACTTTTACCTACAGCAATAAAGTCAATTATTGATTACAATAGCTGAGAATTATTTACTTTTCTAATTGATTTTACATTTAAGGTTAAAGTACAGCATGAACACCCCCCAGGCCCATGGAGGTCAACTGGTTAATCTCCTGGTAGACTACCAGGCGGCAGAAGAATTAAAAAACCATTCTCAGGACTATCCTGCCATTACTCTGACCCAGAGGCAGTTATGTGATCTGGAGTTGCTGGTCAATGGTGCTTTCTCTCCCCTGCAGGGTTTTATGGATCAGCCAACCTGGCAGTCGGTGATTGAAACCAGTCGCCTGCCGGACGGCTTATTATGGCCCATTCCCATCAACCTGGATATTAGCGCCCAACTGGCTGAACAGTTAAAACCTGGGGACAAACTGGCGTTAAGGGATTCTGAAGGCTTTACCCCTGCAATTTTAATTGTTGAAGATATCTGGCAGGCGGATAAAAAAGCAGAAGCTGAAGCCGTGTACGGCACCACCTCTGAAATACACCCCGGCGTCGATTACCTGTATAACCAGACCGGCGAATTTTATGTCAGCGGTAAGGTACTGGGTATTAAACTGCCCCAGCATTTTGAATTTGAAAGCCTCTGGTCCAATCCACAGGAATTAAGAAAACTGTTTAACAAAAGAGGCTGGAACAATGTAGTGGCTTTTCAGACCAGCAAACCCATGCACCGGGTTCACCGGGAGATCACTCTGGCCGCAGCCAGACAGGCCCAGGCCAATATACTAATCCACCCTACTGTAGGCATGACCAAACCCGGTGATCTGCACTATTATGCCCGGGTACATTGTTACCAGGCCATAATGAAATACTTTCCAGCCAATATGGCAGTGATGTCCCTACTGCCCATGGCCATGCGTATGGCCGGCCCCAGAGAAGCTCTCTGGCAGGCTATAGTGAATAAAAACTACAGCTGTTCCCATATTATTATTGGTCCGGAACATGCTTCTCCACCCAGACATAATGGCGGCAGTGAAGCTTATTACAGCCAGTATGCCTCACAGGAGGCAGCATTAAAGCATCAGGAAGAACTGGGTATTCAGGTAATTACGGTTGAAGAAACCCGTTATGTTAAGGAGCAGAAAAAATTTCTGCCCATGTCCAGAATCCTTGAGCAAAACCTGGAAAGTGAATTGCTCAGTGACAACGAAGTCAAAACCCGGCTCTATTCAGGGCAGAGTATCCCTGACTGGTTCAGCTACCCTGAAGTTTTAAAAGCACTAAGTAATGCCTATCCATCCCGCTGTAAACAGGGCTTTACCCTGTTTTTTACCGGCCTGTCCGGCTCCGGAAAATCGACCCTGGCCAAGATTATTTATGCCAAGCTAATTGAACTGGGTACTCGCCCGGTGACACTTTTAGACGGTGATATTGTACGCCACAATTTATCCAGCGAACTGGGCTTTTCCAGAAAAGACCGCAACATCAATATCCGCCGTATTGGTTTTGTGGCCAATGAGATCACCAAAAACGGCGGGGTTGCTATCTGTGCCCCCATTGCACCGTACACTCAGATGCGCCGGGAAGCCAGGGATCTGATTGAACAGCATGGTGCCTTTATCGAAATACATGTCGCCACACCTCTGGAAGTCTGTGAAGACCGTGATCGCAAGGGCTTATATGCCAAGGCACGGGAAGGTGTTATACCTGAGTTTACCGGTATCAGCGATCCCTATGAAGTACCTGAAAACCCGGAAATAAGAATCGATACCAGCAGTCTGTCTGCCATGGAAGCCGCCCAGGAAATTTACCTGCACCTGTTCCGGGAAGGTTTTATTGATACGGCAGAAGACTGTAACAGTGTTTTTTAAGCTGGCAGTCACGATCAGGTACACTGAATACTTACAACAATGGAATAATAAATGGCAAGAATTGATGTATTTAATGGTGATGCCGATGGTATCTGCGCCCTGTTACAACTCAGACAGGGTGAAGCTGAAGAGCCATCCAGGCTAATCACCGGTATTAAACGGGATATACAATTACTCAAACAGGTCACGGCACAAAGCGGCGACCAGGTTACCGTGCTGGACATTTCCCTGGATAAAAACAGAGAGGATCTGTTGCGAATTCTCAATGCCGGGGCTGAAGTCTTTTATTGTGACCATCACTTTTATGGTGCAATGCCAGAACACCCCAATTTATCGACCCGAATAAATACTGAGCCGGATATCTGTACCAGTTTATTAATTAATCAGTATCTGGATAATAAACATTACCTGTGGGCTGTCACGGGCGCTTTTGGTGACAACCTGAACAGAAGTGCTCAAAACCTGGCACAACAGCACCAGCTAAGTACAGTACAATCAGAAACATTGCAGGAACTGGGTATACTGCTTAATTATAACGGTTACGGTGCCAGTATTGAGGATTTACATTTTCATCCGGCTGAACTTTTTAAACAGATCCTGCCCTATCAAAATCCATTTGAGTTTATCGATGATCCCCGGTCTGCTTTTACCGTTCTTAAACAGGGATACCAGGAAGATTCTGCCCATATCAGCAGCTTAAGCAGTGAATATAAAACCGATAAGGTGGCTCTGTTTATGTTACCCGATTCACCCTGGGCCCGACGTATGAGCGGTATTTTCAGTAATGATCTGGTCAACCTCTATCCGGATCGTGCCCATGCTGTTCTGACGCATAATAAACAGGGCGGCTATTTAATCAGTGTTCGTGCGCCATTAAATAATAAAACCGGAGCAGATGAATTATGCCGTCAGTTTGATACCGGTGGCGGCCGTCAGGCAGCAGCCGGTATTAATCATTTGCCTATTGAGCAGCTGGATTTGTTTATTAAGCGCTTTTCACAGCAATTTAGCTGAGTAAGTATTTCAAAAGTCTGTACATATCTGGAAACAGAAACTGGACTATCTCTTTTAAGAGAGTAAAATTAATAATCGTTAATAATAACGAAACTAAATTGACAAGAGATTAATAAAATATGCTAAACACCCCGGAACAGCGACAATTTTCACGGACAAGCGTCAGTTTTCCGGTCAGCATTGAACTACCAAACCGCAAACGGGCCAAAGCCACAGCCGTTAATATCGGCCAGGGCGGTATGCTGGTTAAGGGGGTATCCGGTGTCAGTTTTTCCCGGCTGGATGATGTGAATATCTATCTGCCCATTGATGAAAAACAGAACAGTGTTTATACCATTGCCGCCAAAGTCACCCGCATAAAAGGCAGTGAAATGGGCCTGTTTTTTTACTCCGATCCCACAGAATTTTTACAACTTATTAATTAAATTTCTGCTCATTAAACTCACAACAGAACACTGAGCCGTTGCCCGGTTCACTGCGGATTAGCAGTCTGGCATGATGGTGATTCAGGACATGCTTGACAATTGCCAGTCCCAGCCCGGTTCCGCCGCTGGCACGGGAACGTCCCACTTCTACCCGGTAAAAACGCTCGGTTAATCGTTCCAGATGCTTCTGCTCTATACCTTCACCGGTATCCTCAACCTCAAAACAGAGCTGCTTTTTACCTTTCCGGTACCAGCGGATAGTAATGGCTCCGCCATCGGGCGTATAACGAATGGCATTGCTGATCAGATTGGTAAACGCACTGCGCAGTTCCGATTCATCGCCCTGCAAAAAAGAAATGCTTTTGTCTATGTCTACCGAAATCTGATGCCGTCCATTACTCATGGCCAGTGCCTCATTTTTTAATATTTCCACCAGATTTGACATATTGACCATTGCCATCTGGTGACTGTTTTTCTCATTGGCCTCCACCCTGGAAAGCAGTAATAAATCTTCAATAATACGGCACATACGATCCGACTGCTGCTGCATCATTCTAATGGAACCGGCGTACATTTCATCGTTCCCCAGGTATTCAGCAAAGGTTTCCAGGTAGCCGGAAATAACCGTCAGCGGGGTTCTCAGTTCATGGGAGACATTGGCCACAAAGTCTTTTCTGACATCCCGTAACTGCTGAAACTCAGTAATATCACGGGCTATCAGTAAAAAGCGTTTACCAAAGGGGATCAAACGGACTGACAGGTGCCGGGTTTTATCCGGTGAGTCCATTTCCAGGGTTCGGGTTTCACCCAGATAATCAAAAGATTCCAGAAAGGCTATAAATTCCGGACTGTGTAAAAGATGTGTTAACGGCTTGCCAATGTCCTTACGGGGCTTAAGCCCCAGATAACTTTTACATTTACTGTTTAACCATTCAATGTTCCAGCGTTTACCCAGAATCATGGTGGCATCAGGCACTGCTTCAGTGGCCTCTTTATAACGCTCAAGCAGGCTCTGGACTTTGCGGCTGCGCTTATGCTGCTGACTCCGTAAACGGTAAAGATAATGAAAGACATCACCCCATATACCCCAGGGTTCCGGAGGCAGACTCAGCTCGGAACTGGATATCCAGTGAATAAGCACCTTGAGATGATATAAATGCCAGAGAGCATAAAGAAAAAGACCAACGGCCAGCACAGCCCAGAAATAACCGGTAATAAAACCCAGCATAAACAGCGTGATCAGCCCAAAAATCAGCCGGTAAACTTCTTTAATATAGGAGCTGGCATCAAATTTCATGATTTACTCAGGATTGAGTCGAAAAGCGGTAACCAGAACCCCGTACAGTCTGTACAAGATGTTCTTTTTTGTGTTCTGCCAGTACTTTTCTTAAACGGCGAATATGGACATCCACAGTACGCTCCTCAATATAAACATTACCGCCCCAGACTCGATCCAGAAGCTGACTGCGATTATAAACCCGTTCGGGATGGGTCATAAAAAAATGCAGCAGTTTATATTCAGTAGGCCCGAATTCCAGGGTTTTACCGGTAATAGTCACCCGATGGGTGGCATTATCCAAAGTAATACCGCCAATTTCTACAGTATCACCCATACCTGGATCAACCCGTCTTAAAACGGCTTTAATACGAGCCATTAATTCCCGTGGAGAAAACGGTTTTACCACATAATCATCAGCACCACAGTCCAGTCCCCGCACCCGGTCATTTTCATCACCTCGAGCCGTTAACATAATAATGGGGATATCCTGGGTGTCAGGGTTGCTTTTAAGCCGTTGTGCCAGCTCCAGACCACTCATGCCCGGCAGCATCCAGTCCAGAAGAATAAGATCCGGCCTTTGATCCTGTATGATAACCTGTGCCTGCTCAGCATCTTCTGCTTCCTGCAGAGCATATTCACTTTTATGAAAAGCAAATTTCATCATTTCCCGAATAGCCAGTTCATCTTCAACAATCAGCACCCGTTTTGCGGACATATAAACCCCATTCAGATAATAAAACCAGTGATTATTGCATGTATTTAACACTACCATTATGACAATAATATGACAATCACATGACAAATCTATAATATAGTAGAATCCTGCCGCATAATTTAGGATAATACGGCCTCAATCACTCAGGACAGGATATGGATATTTCATATAAACAATTTTTTATTATTTTAGTTTTCTTGATCACTGCGCTTACTTCCCTTACGGCAAGTGCTGCTGAAACCATGTACGTCAGCGATGAGCTGTTTATCAATATGCGTTCCGGTAAAGGCAACGGCTTTAAAATTATTAAAATTATTAAAAGCGGCACGCCGTTAACGGTACTGAAAAAAGACTCCGGCTACACTCGAGCCCGCACCCCCCAAGGGGTGGAAGGCTGGGTATTAAGTCGCTTTTTAAGCAAGTCACCGGCAGCAAAAAATCTGGTGGCAAAAGCCCAGAAAGATGTCGCAGAAATGAAACAGAAATACGAAGCGATGAAGAGCGAACTGGAAAACCTGAAACAGGAACGTGACAGCCTGAGCCTTTCTGAAAAATCCCTGCTGACCAATAAGGAAAAGCTCAACAAGGAACTGACCCGGCTGCGTAAAATTGCTGCCCGCCCCATGCAGCTGGAAGAAGAAAATAACCAGTTACGCAATGAACTGGTCAAAATTGAAGCAGAAAACCACCTGTTAAAACAGGAATACCAGACCCTGGAAGACAATACCGATCAGGAATGGTTTATTACCGGTGCCGGTGTATTATTTGGAGGAATGTTATTAGGTTTAATCTTTCCTAAACTGCGTTCAGGTCAGAAAAAGGCCAACTGGAACCGATTGTAATTAGATATTGTTGTTGCGGGCAGAATGCCCGCACTCACAGCAAGAAAGAACCATTAATATAAGTCTGGCTCTTTCACTTAGAAATACTTTGCTTCCTTCAGCAATTCCCGCAATAAATCCATCACATCCGCACCCATGGCATCAAAACACAGGCCGATATAGTCATCGCCAATATGCGCCACTTCAGCCTGAATAATGGTAGACATGGAACAGTGATCTTTTGAAGCCACAAAACAGATAGAAACCGGTTCTTTTTCTACAAAGGAATAATAATTAGGTTCAATAGCACAGCCCATCAGGCTCATATTAATGATCCGTGATGCGATACGCTGATTTTTTACTTTAGCCGGGGTAACAAACACCTCCAGACTGATGGGATGCCTGAGATGTTCCCGCCGTTCAATTACTGCACTGGCACTCATTGTTTTCGTTTAACTCCTTAACTATCCATAAAGGATTCTCATAGCTATCCATATTGCCATATTGTTTAAGCAGCTTCCGGAACCCCGGATATATAAAGCTGTCCACTTATTTAGTGTCCATCCAGAAATTGATGCACACTATTTAGCAAGTGTGGCAGAAATCACAAAAAGTGCAAGTGCCTGAAAAGCCTAGAACTTGCGTTTTAACTGAGAGACATCCCGTACTGCCCCCCTGGACGCAGACGTGGTCATTGCAGCATAAGCCTGCAGAGCCTGACTGACATGACGTACACGATCAGCAGGCTGCCAGGCCTTATCACCTCTGGCTTCCATAGCCGTACGACGCTGCTGCAGTTGATCATCACTGAGTTTGACGCCGATTTTACGGTTAGGGATATCAATTTCAATAATATCACCCTCTTCAATTAAGCCAATAGCACCGCCTTCCGCTGCTTCGGGCGAAGCATGACCAATAGACAGACCCGAAGTACCACCGGAAAAACGTCCATCCGTTAATAAGGCACAAACCTTACCCAGCCCTTTGGACTTCAGGTAACTGGTAGGATAAAGCATTTCCTGCATACCAGGACCACCGCGTGGACCTTCGTAACGAATAATAACGACATCACCGGCCTTAATCTGATCATCCAGGATGGCCGCTACCGCAGAATCCTGGCTTTCAAAAATACGGGCAGGGCCGCTAAAGCATAAGATGGACTCATCCACACCGGCGGTTTTAACCACACAGCCATCCAGGGCAATATTCCCGTACAGTACTGCCAGGCCGCCGTCCTGACTATAGGCATGTTCTTTATCTCGAATACAGCCTTCAGCGCGATCCTCATCCAGTTCGGCCCAGCGCTTATCCTGGCTGAAAGCCACCTGGGTGGGCACACCGCCGGGACCGGCACGGAACATTTCACGCACAGCACTGTCATCGGATACAGCAATATCATAATGTTTAATGGCATCGGCCATACTATCACTGTGGATCACTTTTACATCCGTATTAAGCAGGCCGGCACGGGATAATTCCCCCAAAATAGCCATAACACCGCCGGCGCGATGGACATCTTCCATATGGTATTTCTGGGTGCTGGGCGCCACTTTACATAAATTAGGAACTTTTCTGGATAAGCGGTCAATATCATCCATAGTAAAATCCACTTTGCCTTCCTGAGCGGCCGCCAGCAGGTGCAAAATGGTATTAGTAGAGCCGCCCATAGCAATATCCAGGCTCATGGCATTTTCAAAAGCCCTGAAACTGGCAATATTTCTGGGCAGTACGGAATCATCATCCTGTTCATAATAACGTTTAGCCAGATCCACAATGCGCCGTCCGGCCTCAAGGAATAATTCCTTACGATCCGCATGAGTAGCCAGCAGGGAGCCATTGCCCGGCAGAGACAAACCCAGAGCTTCAGTCAGGCAGTTCATGGAGTTAGCGGTAAACATACCGGAACAGGAACCGCAGGTTGGACAGGCTGAACGCTCCATAATATCCGTATCTTCATCACTGACCTTATCATCTACAGCGGACACCATGGCATCCACCAGATCCAGGTGTACTTCATGCCCATGCAGCACCACCTTACCGGATTCCATGGGTCCGCCGGATACAAAAATCACCGGTATATTCAGTCTTAAAGCGGCATTAAGCATTCCGGGGGTGATCTTATCGCAGTTGGAAATACACACCAGTGCATCAGCACAATGGGCATTGCACATATATTCCACTGCATCGGATATCACTTCTCTGGACGGCAGGCTGTACAGCATACCGTCATGCCCCATGGCAATACCGTCATCCACCGCAATGGTATTAAATTCTTTGGCCACCCCGCCGGCTTTTTCAATTTCCCGGGCCACCAGCTGCCCCATATCTTTTAAATGCACATGACCGGGTACAAACTGGGTAAAGGAATTAGCAATAGCAATAATCGGTTTTTGAAAATCATCATCTTTCATACCCGTGGCGCGCCATAAAGCCCGGGCGCCCGCCATATTCCTTCCGGCAGTAGTGGTTCTTGAACGATATTGAGGCATAAGAATTCCTTGAAAAAGTCAGCTTCGGTTATCTGGAAAGCTTTATATTATATTCTCTTAACATTAATAAAAACAGTCATGGAAAATACATTACTTACCCCTTAGAGTTCCAGACGGAAAATTCACTGACATCCCGTTTAGCCGGAAAAATAAAGCTGGCAACAATAAAGCCACTGAAAAACATCAACAGGTTACCAATTATGGCGGTGTAGTACAGATCAAAGGGTAAATTCCAGCCCGCAGGCAACAGGCCTTTTTTAGCCAGGATAGTCCATAAGGTAAATAATGCCGTTAAGATCAACCCAACCCAGATGGCTCTGGCATCTCCCCGAACCGTAAAGAAACCCAGTAAATAAATTCCCAGAACACCGCCGGAAACCAGAGAGACCAGTATAGTTGCAGTATCCTGCAGGGTTTTGGTCTGGGCATCCATTAATACAATGGCACCAATAATCATTAGCACTGAAGTCAGGGTCGCAATTAATTTAGCCACCATTAAATAATGTTTATCCGTTTTTTCTGTTCTGGAAAAGCGGCGG
This sequence comes from Gammaproteobacteria bacterium, assembly GCA_027012135.1. Lineage (GTDB taxonomy): Bacteria > Pseudomonadota > Gammaproteobacteria > GRL18 > GRL18 > JANELJ01. The sequence continues at coordinate 3,923 of JALUZF010000224.1, read as the reverse complement.
TAAATATCCACAATTGAAACCGTGGAAATCGCATTAATGCTGGAGTCCAGTGAAGACATGGCTGCAGCCAGAGCTGCAGCAATAACGATTCCGGCCACACCGGAAGGCAGGTAATTATTAATAAAATAAGGCAGGATCTGTTCTGCTTTGCGCTCTCCGTTTAAAATTTCAGTCGCAGTTTCTGTTGGAAATACCTGAAAAAACACATACAGTGCCGTTCCCAGAAACATATAAAAAGCCCAGATGGGCAGACTGGAAAAAGCACAGATAAACATGGCTTTTCTGGCTTCATGGTCACTTCTGGATGCACAAAAACGCTGCACCGTATTCTGATTACCGGAATATTCTGTCAGCCAGGCCGTCAGACCAAGGATCAGCATCATTAAACCGGTTTTTTCCTGTAAGGAAAAACTCCAGTCTACCGGGCTTAACTGACCATTTTTAAGTTCTGAAAATGCCAGTTTGCCATGTTCACTAGCCACAGAGAGAATCTGTTCCAGACCACCGGGCAGACTAAGAACAATCACTGCCAGACAGACAATACCGCCCAGTACCAGAACAATAGTCTGCAGCACATCGGTCCAGATCACGGCATCGATACCGCCCACTATAGTATAAACAGCCACAAATACACCGCCCAGAATAATGGACATTTCAGCACTTAAACCAGTCAGTTCGTGAATAAGTAATGACAGTAAATAAAGAATTAGGCTGATCCGAACCAGCTGACCAAAAATAAAAGTAACAGCCCCATAAACACGGATAGAAGGTCCAAAGCGGTGCTCCAGATATTCATAAGCGGTAATGGTATTACCACGGCGGAAAAAAGGCAGAAAAACATAAGCTGCAATAAATACCGCAACCGGCAGCATCAGGTTAGGCAGATAACGCAGCCAGGCCGTCTTATAGGCGTCTCCTGGATAGGCCAGGAAAGTAATGGAACTGATGGAAGTACCCACCAGACTCAGGCCAATGGCCCAGCCTGAAAATGAACGCCCGCCTACAAAATATTCTTCCGTACTGGTGTTTTTTTTAGAAAAGTACAGGCCGATCCCCATAACCACCAGTAAATACCCCAGCAGGGCCAGACTATCAGCAAAGGATAATGACATAAGCTCTCAATTTTAAACCGGTTAATAATTAATTTAGGTTAGAGTATGGCTGTACCTGTAACAGTTCTGTCTAAATTTAAATGAAACAGCACAATCACACCATAAACTTGTTATAATTCTTTTACTTAAACACTATTATATTCAATATGAATCCGGACAATTCTAACATAAATACCACAGCCAGCTCAGATATTGATTTTGTAAACTGGTTTCGCAATGCCGCCCCTTATATCAATGCCTTTCGCGGTAAAACCTTTGTGATTTATTTTAGCGGCGATGTCCTGGCCGACAATGAATTCCCCTCACTGGTTCATGACATTACCCTGTTAAATTCACTGGGGGTCAAGCTGGTACTGGTGCATGGTGCCCGCAGTCAGATTGAAAAAAGACTCAATTCCCAGAATATCCAGTCACATTTTTCCCAGGGATTACGGGTAACAGACAGTGAAACCATGCAGGTCATTAAAGAAGCTTCCGGCTGTATTCGCCTCAATATAGAAGGCCTGTTTACCACCAGTTTACGCTATACCCCAATGGCCGGTTCGCGCATCAATATTGTATCGGGCAATTTTACCATTGCCAAACCCAAGGGTATTATTGACGGTGTGGACTTTCAACATACCGGTGAGATCCGGCGTATTGATACAGACTCTATTTTAAATGCACTGAATGCCGGGGATGTTATTTTAATGTCGCCAGTCGGCTACTCACCAACCGGTGAAATTTTTAATATTAATGGTGAAGATCTGGCCGCAGAAAGTTCCATTGCCTTAAAAGCCGACAAGCTCATTTTTATTGATGACATTAACGGCATCAATAACTCTGAAGGACAACTTATTAATGAATTAACCGGTCAGGATTTAAAACAACTGCTTAAAGAAAATACCGATTTGCCCGATGAACTTAAACGTCATTTTCAGCGCATCATTTATGCCTGTGAGTCAGGTGTTAAACGGGTACATATTATCGATCGTAATATTGAAGGCGCCTTATTACTGGAACTGTTCACCCAGAATGGTATTGGTACCTTAATCAGCACCGATCAGCTTGAAGATATCCGCCTGGCCAGTATTGAAGATGTTAATGGTATTATTGAGCTGATTGCACCCCTTGAAGACGCCGGTTTATTAGTAAAACGTTCCAGGGAGCGGCTGGAAACAGAAATTGAAAATTTTTATATTATTAAACGGGAAAATTCTATTATCGGCTGCGGAGCACTCTATCCCTTTAATGAAGCGCAGGCTGAACTGGCCTGTTTGGCCATTGCACCGGAATACCAGTCTCAGGGGCGTGGTGATAAACTCTTTAATCACATCTGTATGTGCGCTCGAAGGTCAGGCCTGAAGCAATTGTTTGTACTCACAACCCAGGCAACCCACTGGTTTATAGAACATGGCTTTGTAAAAGGGCGTCTGGAAGAGTTACCCAGTGAAAAACAGGCACTGTATAACTATCAGCGCAATTCGGCTGTATTTATAAAAGAGCTTTAATTGTCTGTGAAATCAAACTCGAAGAATTCACCCAGAAGCCAGAAAGAAAAAGTCGTGCAGCCTTTTTTAAAGTGGGCGGGAAATAAAAAAAGTATTATCCACAAAATAAAACCCCTGTTACCCGCTGGCAACAGGCTTATTGAACCTTTTTGCGGATCAGCCGCTGTATTTTTAAACACCGCCTATAAAAAGAACCTGATAGCAGACTGCAATTCAGATCTTATAAATATTTATCAGCAATTACAGAAAGACGGTCAGAAGTTTATAGATTATTGTGAAAAATATTTTATTCCCGAAAATAATTCTCCTGAAATATACTACCAGCTCAGAGAAAAATTCAATAACACCAGGAATAAAAAAGTACGCGCAGCTCTGTTTCTATACTTAAACCGTCATGGCTATAATGGTCTTTGTCGCTACAATAAAAGTGGTGGTTTTAATGTCCCTGTTGGGCGATATAAAAAAATTACCCTGCCCCGCTCAAGAATGCTTTATTTTACCAGGCACGCTCAAAATGCTGAGTTTATTATCAGTGATTTTGAAACCAGCATTAAAGCATCCAGACAGGGTGATGTCATTTACTGCGATCCGCCTTATGTGCCGCTTAATGACAGTAATACGTCTTTTCAATATGAAAAAAATGGTTTCAGCATGGAGCAGCAGAAGCAATTGGCCAAACTGGCTGAAAGCGCCGCGAATCGAGGTATTCCGGTATTAATTTCCAATCATTTAACTGATTTCACACGTGAAATTTATAAAAATGGAGATTTGACAGAATTTTCTGTTAGAAGAACCATAAGCTGTAAAGGGGACAAAAGAGTCAAGGCCAGAGAAGTCCTCGCCCTTTTTCAATAACGATAGTTAGTTATTAAGTTGAGTAATTGAATTAATAATCTAAATACATGCTCAAGATCAGAATTAAGCCTGAACATTTATATTCTGGCCAATATTACCAGAAGGCTGACTGACCGCTTCATTCGTCTGAGTAGTCGTTTGTGAATCGACATTCTGAGTTTTCTTATCAACTTCATTGTTGGTCGAAGTATCTGCAGATTTAGCCGCAGTATCAACAAGCACACCGGTTGACACACCTGAAATTTCCATAATATTCTCTTTTTTAATTAGCGATTTCAAGCCGATTTTATCGGAGTACGGCTATTAGCGGCAGGGGGTTAGAAAACTTTAGGGTTTTTGAGAAAAAAAACCCCAGACAAGTCTGAGGCTTTTTAGTGTATAACCCTGGCAGTGACCTACTTTCACATGGGAACTCCCACACTATCATCGGCGATGACACGTTTCACTTCCGAGTTCGGGATGGGGT
>JALUZF010000223.1 GCA_027012135.1 Gammaproteobacteria bacterium | reverse complement strand
TAATTGGATTGAGTATATTCTCTTGGCCGTAACTGCACAGGCTGAGGGTAATACCAAGCGGGCAAAGCAGGTTGCAACCCTGTATGAAGAATTAAAAAACATTATTCAACAGGTAACAAAAACAAAAGCTTCAATCCAGATTCAAGATTTTTTGTTTTCAAAAATTATGTTTCAAACGCCTGACTTTACGAAAGCATCTGGTCTATCCAAACCACATGCTGCAAGAGTTCTTAAGAAGCTCATGCAACAAGATATTGTAAAAATAATCGCACCAGCTAAAGGAAGAAGGCCTGCTATTTATGGTTTTTCCGGCCTTATGGAAATAATAGAAAGCGAACAAGTCAATTAACCTGTCTCGTAACTTTCCGATGAATTTTCGTGCATATTCAGTGGAATAGACGTCGATGAAGTTAATCGGCAGTTGCGCGGCGGGCATGTTGTTTCAAACGTTATAAATAACAAGTAAACGTAGGCATCGGTCTGAAATCGCAGAGGGAGCTGCGGGAATGGTGGAAAGGTGAATAGAAGTCTTTTCGCAAAACTGTTGAATCAACTATAATATACAGGAATAAACAGCAGGGCATAGAAAGCTGCGAGTTGTGTTTACCGCATAGCGATGGAACGAGTGGAAGTATTGTTGAAGAGCATCCTCAGGTGGGGCACGTCATCCTCGAGTGTTCTTGTCGGGGTTCCAGATAGATGCTTTACCCTGATATTCACATCAATGGATTTCAGCGAATATTTTATGTTTTGTAGAGGCGAATTTATCCGCCTGTTGTGTGGTATATAGGCGATTGCGACAACCATTGAAATATGGCGGCTGAAGCCGCCCTTACAGTGTTTGGGTTGCGGGCTTGAAGGTTTTGAAGATTTTTTACAACTGATGGCTAAGTAAAAACTTCGATCTACTGCGTCGTGTGTCCTGTGGCGATTCTCGACATACTACATGTATAGTCAAGACCCGCCACGGAACACCACTCCTCGGAGTCTACGCTTACCTGTATATTTGTGTTTTTACTTAGCCATCTTTAAGCATTATTTTGACTTTTACGAGTTCATCACAACTCCATTACAAATAATCAGGAGAGGATATATTTTGGCTAAAAAAGTTTTAGTGACCGGAGCCGGTGGATTTATCGGCAGTCATCTTGTTGAATTGCTCGTTCATGAGGGGTATGACGTTCGGGCATTTGTCCACTATAATGCCAATAGTAATTGGTATAATCTTGAAAAAACATCTCAGAAGGTCCTTGATTCCATAGAGATTATGGCCGGTGATGTTGCCGATGCCTTTGCCGTTGACAAGGCCGTGGCCGGATGTGATTTTGTTTTTCATCTCGCCGCATTGATAGGTATTCCATACTCGTATCTTGCCCCGGCTGCCTATGTGGCAACCAATGTGACCGGAACTTTGAATGTTTTGGAAGCCTGCCGCAGGCATGGTGTCGAGCGAATGTTGCAGACATCTACAAGCGAAACCTATGGCACCGCCCAATATGTCCCCATTGACGAAAAACATCCTTCCGTGGGTCAGTCTCCCTATTCCGCCACCAAGATAGCCGCCGATAAAATGGCGGAGAGTTTTTGGCTCAGTTTTGAAACTCCGGTTACGATTGTGAGACCGTTCAACACCTATGGGCCCCGGCAGAGTATGCGAGCGGTTATCCCCACTATTATTGTTCAGGCCCTGACCAAAGGAGAACTGACCCTTGGCAGCCTTGATCCGGTTCGGGATTTGACCTTTGTCAAGGACACGGCAAGGGGATTTCTGGCTGCCGCAAAATCCGAAAAGGTAATCGGAGAGGTAATTAACCTTGGTGTCGGTGATGGGCCGTCCATTGGTGAGCTGGTGGAACGGATAGGTCGCCTTTTGGGCAGGGAGTTGCCTGTGGGGCAGGATCCGGCCAGGGTTCGTCCCAAGGGCAGCGAGGTTATGCGGCTGATCAGTGATAACAGCAAGGCCTTGCGTCTTATGGATTGGCGGCCCGAGGTTTCTCTGGATGAGGGTTTGCAGGCAACAATTGATTATATTGAACAGCATTTAAAGGAATTTAAGGCGGATATTTACGCTGTATGAGAGGGTGGTCGTCACAAGTATGGAGGAAAAAGAACAGGGCGCCATGCAAGTCGTTTACCGCAGAGCGGTGTAACGATGGTAAAACGTCTTTGAATCCGTCATCTCTGAGTGTAGTACGTCATCCTCGAGATTTGTAGTCGGTGACGTGTCGTCATCCCCGAGTGCTGTTATCGGGGATCCAGGTAGTTGCCCGCCTACAAAAAGGGCATTGGATTCCCGCCCAAGGGACTGCGGGAATGACGGAATTGGGGCAGACCACGGGAATGTGTATATTCCACGGCATTCCGGCCACGGATTCCATTCGATTCCGGCCACGGATTCCATTCGATTCCGGCCGGTGATTCCAGAGGAATCCGGCCAGTAAATTTGGAGAGTAGCGACGCATAGAACCACATGGTAGATGAGCCCTTTTTGAATAAAGCTTTCAAGGAGGGATTCATGCCGAAGAAGAGGTTATCTATGCGTAAGATACGAGAGGTGTTACGCCTTAAATATGAATGTAATCGCAGTAATCGCGAGATCGGGCACAGTTGCGGCATTGGCAGCAGCACGGTCAGCGACTACTTGCAACGCGCCAGGATGGCCGGTCTGGACTGGCCGTTGCCTGACCAATTGGACGATACGTCCCTGGAGCGCCGGCTTTTCCCTCCGGCTACCCCTCGCAACGAGTCACAATTCATCCCTGATTTTCAAAAGGTCCACAACGATCTGCAATCACGAAAGAAGGTCACCCTTAACCTGCTCTGGCAGGAGTACAAGGAGCAGCATCCAGAGGGTTATCAGTACAGCTGGTTCTGCAAGAGTTACCGTGAATGGGCCGCCCGCCTTGATGTTGTCATGCGCCATGATCACCGGGCGGGAGAGAAGTTGTTCGTTGACTATGCCGGACAAACCATCGATATCGTCAATCCGGCAACCGGGGAGGTCAACAAGGCCCAGATCTTCGTGGCTGTGCTGGGAGCGAGCAGTTACACCTACGCAGAAGCCACGGCCGGCCAGGGGATTGAAGACTGGATCGGTTCCCATGTCCGTGCCTTTTCATTCTACGGCGGTGTTCCTGAAGCCGTGGTGCCCGACAACCTGAAAAGCGGCGTCAGCAAACCCAACCGTTACGAGCCGGACATCAATCCCACCTACAATGATCTGGCTCGTCATTATCAAACCGTGATCCTGCCGGCCCGGGTTCGTAAGCCCCGGGACAAGGCCAAGGCAGAAAGCGGTGTTCTCCTGGTGGAACGTTGGATACTTGCCAAGCTGCGTAATCATACCTTTTTCAGCCTGGATGAGCTGAATCGGGAGATCCAGCGGTTACTGCTGGATCTGAACAGCAAGCCCTTCCAGAAGCTCCCCGGCAGCAGAAAGAGCCGCTTTGAGGAGATCGACAAACCTGCTTTGAAACCGTTGCCTGCGGTCCCATACGAGCTGGCTTACTGGAAGAAGGCCACGGTGCACATTGACTATCATGTGGAGCTGGAACGCCATTATTACTCGGTCCCGTACACCCTGGTCAAAAAGAAGATCGACATCCGCTATACAGCAAAGACCGTGGAATGTTTTTACCGTAACAAGCGGATCGCCAGCCATCTCCGTGACGACCGGCCCGGTCATCACACCACCGTCAAGGAACATATGCCCGCCAGTCACCGGAAATACCTTGAGTGGACTCCGGATCGGTTTAAACGATGGGCGGCAAAGATCGGCCCACAAACCCTCACCTTAACCGAAACCCTGCTGGTTAAAAGGGGGCATCCTCAACAGGCCTACAGATCACTGCTGGGTATTCTGAGACTGGGAAAGTCCTACGGTGACGAACGGCTCGAGGCGGCCTGCAGGCGTGCGCTGCATATTAACGCCCTGTCGTATCGCAGCATAGAGTCCATTCTCAAGAACGGCCTGGACCAGAAAGCACTGCCGGAAAACAACAGCAAAACAACGCCGGTCAAACACGATAATATCCGCGGTGCCGGGTACTATACATCGACCACCCATTAAAGGAGAATGTCATGCTGCTTCACCCGACACTTGAAAAACTGACCGCCATGCGTTTCACCGGCATGGCTGCGGCCCTTGAAGAGCAGATGCAGATGGAAGCCCCCCCGGACATGGCCTTTGAGGAACGGTTAGGTCTCCTGCTCGACCGCGAACAGGCCGTCCGGGAGACCCGAAGGATGAAAACCAGGCTGCGCAAGGCTAAACTACGACAGCAGGGTTCTATAGAGGATATCGACTTCCGCCATCCCCGTGGCCTGGACAGGTCGCTTGTCCTCAGGCTGGCTGACTGCCGGTGGATCAAACAGCACAACAACCTGATTATCACCGGCCCCACCGGTGTGGGCAAATCCTATCTTGCCTGTGCATTTGCAGAAAAAGCCTGCAGGGAGGGGTTCAGCGCCCTCTACCTGCGGACGACCAAACTCTTTGAAGATCTGAGTCTGGCTAAAGGGGACGGTCGTTATCTGAAACTGCTGACCTCGTTTGCCAAAACAGATCTACTGGTTCTTGATGACTATGGCCTGCTCGAACTGACACAGGAACAGCGCCACGACCTGCTTGAAATACTTGAGGACCGCCACGGCCTCAAGTCAACACTCGTTACCAGCCAACTTCCGGTTGAACACTGGCATGAACAGATCGGCGATCCGACCCTGGCAGATGCCATTCTGGACCGGCTGGTCCACAGTGCCCATAAAATACAACTTGAAGGAGAATCCATGAGAAAAAAGACAGCAAACTTGACATGAGCAAAAGGAAAAAGGTAAGGAGCAATTAACAGCGTCGCTACGCTCCGACCCGCTGGCCGGAATCCCGTGGAATGCCTGGCCGGTTTCCCGTGGAATCAGTGGCCGGAATCAATGGAATACACAGGAATGACGGAATAGTCGATAATCCCGATGTAGTATGTCACTCCGAGTGTTGTACGTCATCCTCGAATGTAGTTGTCGGGGACGGAATTCATTGAGTTGCTTTGCTATAGGATGACGGAATGAACAGACTGTTGGCAATGGTCTGATTGTGGCGATCAAAATTTTGACAATTCAATGATATGGCCAAATTTTTTAACTTTTCTGCAATGTTTCTTATCGTTGGTTATAAAGACTGCATTGTTTAAAATTGCCAGAGCATGGTACAGGCTATCTGTTAATTCCGGAAAGCCACTTTTTTTAGTTCCTGTTCGTGCAATTTCAATAGCTCTCATGCGTACTTCGCATGTCGGGACAACTATATGTAAGATGTTTTGCCTGGCTAATTTCTCAATGTATTGCAAATGACGTTCAATTTTCCCGATGTCATTTAAATTACCACAAAGAACTTCTGTTATTTCGTCCAAAAATAAACTTGGAACGAGAATTTCAATATGATCTAGAATAGCCTCTTGAAGCAATTGGATGGAATGATCTTTTAGCGGTCTGTTGTAAATATATTCCAGGAAAACATTTGCATCCAAGACATAGCGATTACTTGCCATATTGCTCGTGTGATTGGATTCTTTTTTTCCGACGGATCTCCCTTAAAACAGTAACAGGATCATCTCTCATGGAGATAGTCGGTAAACTTTTAAGCTCATCCAGCAGAATCCGTTGTTGTGGAGAGATATGTGGATGCTCGATGTTTTCAGAGTTTTCAATGGGTATTATTTTTGCTAATGATTTTCCTTTTCTTTGGATAATAACGATATCTTTTTTGTGAAAAACTTCGTCCAGTAATGTGCCGAATTGTCTCCGGGCTGTCGTTACATCTATTACTCTTTCCATAATTTGTCCCTTATTTAACCATATTGACTATACGAGTTAGTATAGTTTTGAGGTGCAAAAAGTCAATAGGATATTTGATTCCCACCATTCCCTGGCAACAAGGGATAACATCGCTACAGCAATGATATTAAATCGCATTTAACAACGCTTATGTGTGATTTCAGGTCAATTCATTTTCCACGAAAAGCGATGGTATCCCTGATTTCATTCAAGCTAGTGTCATGTCAACCTTGTAATGTCGCATTATAGATGGTATAATTCTTCATAATCATTTATGGAGGATTGAGCATGAAGAAATTTACAGTGACATTGACCAACGACGAGCGTGCCGAGC
>JALUZF010000222.1 GCA_027012135.1 Gammaproteobacteria bacterium | reverse complement strand
GGTACTGATAGACAACCTGAATTACCGGGCATTAAATTTTGTCTATCATAATCACTACTATCCCTTAACCATCCGGGCCGTCGTCCCGAGTATAGAAACTCGCGCCCGCCATCAGCGGGTGCGCCTGAGCTTTACTGCCGAAAAAGCCCTGCCCAATGCCTTTGGCATGGTGGAAATTATTATGCAGGAACAACACATACCGGCCAACCTGCTGGTCAGCCGTAATAATAAAATGGGTATTTTTATTGTAACCACGACATCCGACGGCCAGACCATTGCCCGCTTCCACCCTCTGCAAAACGCCCTGACGGGCCGTTCAGCCGCCATAAAATCAGATGAACTGCCCCCCGATACCAAAGTCATTATCCAGGGTAGACAGGCCCTGAAAGACGGTCAACCCATAATCCTGCACCTAAAACCTGAAACCTGATTTTATGCTCCAGCGCCTTTTACAACATCATGTTCTGGCTAACCTGACCTTTATTCTGGTTCTGGTCATGGGTGTGCTGAGCTATTTCTCTCTGCCTAAGGAAAAAGATCCAGCCATTAATTTTAACTGGATCCAGATTAATACCTTTATGCCCGGTGCTGCACCGGAGGATATTGAAAAACGGGTTACCCAGCCGCTGGAAGAGGGCATTGCCAGGGTTTCTGATATTCGCTTTATTTCTTCCACTTCCAGAGACTCCATGTCCAATATTATTGTGCGTTTTGAAGATATAGATGAACGCCTGTTTGATAAACGGCTGGCGGATCTGCGCAGGGAAATTCAGCATATAGATAATACCCGCCTGCCGGAAGAGGCGGACTCACCCTTTATTGTGGAACTGACCTCGTCCAGTGCTTTTCCAACTGCCACCCTGATCGTACAGGGATTGAGCTATGATGATAATCTGCGCTTTTATGCCCGGCAACTGGAAAAGGAAATGGAGCGGCAGCGCTTAATTCAGCGCGTGGATTTAATAGGGGTCAGCGATCCGGAGCTTATTGTTGATATTGATATGGACAGGCTTACCGGTCTGGGACTGTCCCCGGCCGTGGTGGCGCAAACCATAAAAAGCCAGTTTAAGGACAGTGCCGCCGGCTCCATTAATATCCAGGATCAGCAATGGCTGATCCGTATTCTGGGCAGCAGCAGTGATCCCGGTGAACTGGCCCGCCTGAGTATTCCCAGAATTGACTCGGAAGTTCTGCTGGGTGATGTGGCCGATGTATACCTTGGCCAGGAGCGTCTTAAACTGAAAGCCAGTTACCATAATCAGCCGGCCATTATGCTGTCGGTCTTTAAAAAAGACAGTGTCAATACCCTGCAGATGATTGCGGACTTGAAACAGTTTATTGCTGAAAAAAACCGGCTGTCATCGGTGACTGGTATAAACATTGTGCTGCTGGATGACAATACCAAAGTCACCCGCAAAGCCATTAATATCATGCAGAATAATGCCCTGATTGGTCTGACTCTGGTACTGCTGGTGACCTGGCTGTTTCTGGGTTCGCGCATTGCCTTTTTTACCACCATTGGTATTCCCTTTACCCTGGCCGGCACTTTCTGGTTACTGCATGCCATGGGACAGAGTCTGAATAATGCGGTTTTACTGGGTATTGTGATTGCCCTGGGTATGCTGGTGGATGATGCTATCGTGGTAGTAGAATCCATGAATGTCCGCTTACAGAAGGGGATTGATGCAACCCGGGCCGCCATAGAGGCCCTGAAAGAAGTGATAGCCCCGGTCACTTCGTCAGTACTGACTACTATGGCGGCCTTTATGCCGCTGATGTTATTACCGGGTATTATGGGCGAATTTATGCTGGTGATCCCGCTGGTGGTGACGGTGGCACTGGCCATCAGTCTGGCAGAAGCCTACTGGATGCTGCCGGCACATATTATTGCCACTCACGGCATCAGTCGTGGACAGCAGCGGGGGCACTGGCGGGCACGTTTTACTCATGCCCTGCAGTTATTCTATACCCGAATGCTGATCCGTTCGCTCAGATACCCCAAAACCATGCTGCTGCTCCTGTTGCTGCTGTTTGCCAGTGCTTTATATGCCCTGCAGAGCGGACGCATTAAAATTGATTTTTTTGCCGGTGAACCTTTCCCGGTTTTTTATGCCAATCTGCAGATGCCGGAAGGCACGCCCCTTGATATTACCATGGCAAAACTGCAGGAACTTGAAGGCCATATAAAAACGGTGTTTAAGCGGGATGACTACCGGGAAATGGCGGCCTTTGCCGGTATTTACTTTACCCAGACTGAGGCGGTTTTCGGTGAACATTATGGTCAGATCATGATTTCCCTGCCCGATCATCTGAATATACCGCAGAAAAAAATGCATCAGATGGTGCGTGATCAGTTCAGGAAAATGGTCGGGGTCAAAGAGATGTCCATTCTGCAGCTTGAAGACGGTCCGCCGGTATCCCGGGCCATCAGTATTAAAGTACAGGGGGCTGAATTTGCCGCTATTTCAGCGGCAGTGGAAGATTTAAAGCACATGCTGCAGGCGATTCCTGAAATAGAAAACCTGACACTGGTTGAAAGCTCCGGAGCCATGGAACTGGCTCTGCGGCTGAATCAGGATGCCGTACACCGTGCCGGGATTGCGCCGGCCAGTTTGATCCGGGATGTGCGTATTATAACGGAAGGTGAGCGGGTCAGTCGTTTTCAGTATCGGGGTGAAGAAGTTTATGTGCGGGTAAAAACCACCGCAGAATCTGAACTGAAACCGGTTAATAGTATTGAAAACTGGCTGCAGACCCCCATTGCCTGGTTTGATCCACTCAGCAAACAGGTACTGACCACGCCGCTGGAAGAGCTGGTGCAGGTGCAGTACCGCCTGTCCCGCAGTCAGATCCGCCACCATAATCTGCAGCGGGTTATGCTGGTGGAAGCCGATATTAAACCCGGCGGCCGAAATACTATGGAGATTAATAAGCTGATCCGGGAAAAATGGCGGCAGTTAAAAATTAAACATCCTGGTATTAATCTGGACTTTTCCGGTGAACTGGATGATATTCAGGAAAGCCTGGATGCCTTGCCTTACCTGTTTTTAATGGGAGTGGGGCTGATTTACCTGATTATAGGTACCCAGTTTAGAAGCTACTTTCAGCCGCTGCTGATCCTGGCCACTATTCCACTGGCGTTTATCGGGGTACTGGCCGGGCTGTTTCTGACTGCAAACCCCCTGAGTATTTACACCCTGTACGGGATTGTGGCACTGGTGGGTATTGCAGTAAATGCTTCGATTGTGCTGATATCAGCGGCCAATACCCGCTTACGTGCCGGTATGAGTGTTAATCATGCCATTATTTATGCCGCCCGCAGGCGTATTATCCCCATTTTAATTACCTCCCTGACCACCATTGCCGGCCTGTTCTCACTGGCCAGCGGTTTTGCCGGAAAATCCCTGATCTGGGGGCCGTTGGCCACCGCTATTGTCTGGGGACTGGCTTTTTCCACCCTGCTGACCCTGTTTGTGATCCCGCTGTTATACCGGTTTTTTATGAAACCGGTTTTAACTCCAGAAATTAAAGATAAGCCGTAAAGCTTACTCAGTCAGAGCAAAATAGTTTCTGGTGTTCAGTTTCTGGAGTGAGTCTTGCAGCATATCCTGCCTGCCGGGTTGCACCGCTCTCATAATCCAGGCTTTATTCGTTATGTTCTTTTTTATGCATAGTGTGTCCACAACCTGATAATTTTTATAACATGCTCCTTTTCGTAAACCTGATACACCAGCCTGTGTTGTATATTTATTCTTCGCGAGTAGGCACCCGATAAGTCGCCTACTAATTTTTCATAGGGTGGGGGATTTTGATATGGATTTTCTTTTATGATTTCAAGCAAATCCTTCGCTTTATTTTTTAATCCTGAAGCTATTAGTTTTTTTGCATCTTTTTGTGCTTGTTTTGTATAGACTAATCCCCAGCTCACCAATCAATTTCCTTAGCGCATTCAGATATATCTTGTTCCATTCCTTCTTTTATGGATTCCCTCATACCAGGAATTGAGAGCAGATAAAGGGTTTCAGATATGGCATTCCAGTCTTCTTCTGATAGCAGAACTGCATTACCTCTTTTCCCTGTAATAACAATGGGTTGATGAGTTTCTTTTGTTTCATCAATTAACTTATATAGTTTTGATCTGGCTTCTGTTACATTCAAAATAGTCATAATTTACCTCCAGATAATAGCGTACGTCTAAACGTACGCACTATCAAGGTTTTTTTGAAGATAGCGCCTTGCTAACCTGCCATTAGTACAGTGCAGAACACAGTAGCGCACTGTACTAATGGCAGGTTGAGCTAATTGTTAGAAGCTATTTTCTCCAGGCGCTCGGCAAGCCATACCTTAATAATGGATTGGCGTGTTACCCCTAAATGTTTTGCTTCTTTATCTAGTGACTCGATCATCCACGTGGGAAAATCCACATTAACACGTTTCTGCTCCTGATTAGGGCGCCTGGCCTTTGATAAATCAAGGTTACCTATAATTTCCTTGTTTTCATCAAACTTCTTATCAAATGTTTTGGCTTTCATACAACTTTACCTCTTCTATACGAGACCTACGTACAGAAATAATACGAATGTTTTTACCACGATAGGTTATAACTGCTGACCAGTGTTTCTTTGTAATAGTGCCAATGACAATAAACCTTGGCTCATCAGTTGTTTTGGCGGGAATCTCAAGAAGATCAGGATCGCTCCACAGTGCCTGAGCGGCATCAAAATCTATACCATGTTTGGTGAGATTTTTATGGCTTTTAGTATCGTCATACTCAAAGGTTAGCATGGTATAGAATATATACCTATTTTATACCTTATGCAAGGATTTTGTATGCTTCTAACTGTCCGTTGAAGCGCCTTGATAGGCGTTTTTCTCTTGAAATGGGCTGAAATATATACCACAATTACATCATATTGGTTTTATTTGGAGATATCAAATGCCTGCAATTACCCTAAAAAATATACCCGATTCTCTCTACGCACAATTAAAAACTGCCGCAAGTGTTCACCACAGAAGCTTAAATAGCGAAATCCTCTACTGCGTAGAGCGCACGCTTGGTACACATAAAATCGATGCTTCTGAACATATTGAGATGGCCAGAAAATTAAGAGCCAAAACTCTACAGCATAATCTCACAGACCAGGAACTAAATGATTTTAAAAATGAAGGTCGCCCATGATTGTTGTAGACACCAACATTATTTCTTATTTATATATTACAGGTGATCGTTCTCAACAAAGTGAGGACTTGTTATCTTCTGATTCTAATTGGGTTGCTCCCATATTATGGCGTAGTGAATTCAGAAATGTCTTAGCCCAATATTTACGAAAGAATTTATTAAATATAGATGAAATTTTACTCATCATTCAGCAAGCGGAAAAATTACTGACAGATCATGAATATGAAATTTCATCTGCACATATTATGCAACTCGTTAAAAGTAGCCAGTGCTCTGCATATGATTGTGAGTTTGTTGCCTTAGCACAATATCTGGATGTTCCTCTTATTACTACCGATAAAAAAATTCTTCGCGAATTTCCAGAGATAGCACAAACCGCTGAATCTTACCTTGCCTAACGCCTAATTCAATGGGCACAGGGACAAGGAAAGACTTTGATAAAAAAGAACTTTCACCAAACACACTCGGTTTATTTTTAAAAATCGCTAAGTCCCTGTGATACAAACCAAGCGCTGGTTAGCTGATTACAGTTTATTTTTTAATTTATCAATTCTTTTTTCAAGATTATTAACTGCTTCCTTATAATTTTTTAAATTTTCATAACGACGCCAGGCCTTGAGAGAAAGGCCAATAAAAACTGTCCAAACAACAATAGTTAAAAAGGCAGCTGATGTTTTTAAAGCAACAGTATCGGCTACAAAATATATTACAAAAATTAAATTAGCTAGACCCAATATAAAAAGCAATGCAAAAAGTGCTCTAAAAGAGCTTCTGTTCATTTCAACACTTGAACGCTTCATTTCAGCCAAGTGATTTTTTTCAAATTCGAGAAATTCAATATCATCATTAATTGTTTTGATTCTGAATTTTCTGAATGCAGCAGCTATGAGCAGAACAATTAATCCACCAAAGATACCAAGTGCTAATGTTTTTAAATCTTCCATTAAATTATTATTTCCAATTTTATTCCTAAGCTAACGCCTCGCATCACCGG
>JALUZF010000221.1 GCA_027012135.1 Gammaproteobacteria bacterium | reverse complement strand
TGCAGCACGCCGCCTCAGTCTCCGGTCTGATGCTGACGACCGAAGCCATGGTCAGTGAAATCCCTCAGGAAGCCGGACCAGCAGCACCTGATATGGGCGGCATGGGAGGAATGGGCGGCATGATGTAATCATCCCCCTGTTTTAAAATCGCGCCAAACAAAAAAGAGGACTTTATGTCCTCTTTTTTGTGCCTCTCTTACGAAAAATGATTTTCCAATCCTGCTCTCCTAAAGCATCCATGATGCATCTGGATATTTTTTAGATAATGCTCCTGGTAATGGAACGATCTGATCTGATCCTTTTACCCTTTACTCATAATGTAATGCATTTTAGCATTTATACGTAAAACAGCACACAACGCATAAATACAAGATGGTAGCTGTACAAATCAGAGAAGGTGATATAGTATTGTACATATGTACATCGTTGGTGGATTTATATGTATATTACAATAGACACATCAGCCTTAATTGCCGTCATTGGTAATGAGGCTTCAAAACAGAAAATCATAGAAATTACAAAGGGCTACTCTCTTTGTGCGCCCGCATCTGTCCATTGGGAAATAGGTAATGCCTTCTCTGCAATGTTCAAAAGGCAAAAATCAAGCATTAAGCTGGCACAAAAAGCACTTAAAGAATACAAAAAAATCCCAATTAAGTTCATTGATGTGTCGCTTGAAAAAACACTTGAATTATCACATGCACAAAGCATATATGCCTATGATGCTTATCTTATTCAATGTGCTCAACAGACAAGCACGTCATTACTTACACTTGATAACCAGTTAAAAATTACGGCTGGAAAAATGGGTATAAATATACTGGAGCTGAAATAATGAGAGAATATAGTTTTACTGAAGCCAGACAGCACTTTGCCTCACTTTTAGAAGAAGCTAAAAAGGAAGGTGCTGTATGCATAAAAAAAAGAGATGGTGAATCATTTTATTTAAAACCTGCTGAGCCAAAAACATCACCTCTTGATATAAAGGGAGTTGATCTGGAAATAAGTTCATCAGAAATAGTAGATATAGTTAGAGAAGGTAGAGAGCGAAAATACGGCTAACGAATATAGTTAGATTGTGAGAGCAAAGCGAACCACAACCTGAACCGGGATATTGTTTATTGGCCATCCTTAAAAAGTAGACATCCACTCCTTGAAGTTATAAAAAATAATAGCCTGAACGGGCCAATAACATAGTAGATGCGACAGTAGTATTGGTAATAATGTGTAAGCGGTTGAGTATACTGTTCGGCTAGAAAGGTAAAGTGAAAGTCACTGATTTAATTGGAGGTAGAAAATGTGCACGGTGCTAGAAAAAGAAGACGCCCATAAGTTGGTAGACCAGTTGCCCCCCAATGCCACATGGGATGACCTCATACATGAAATATACGTACGTGAAGCCATAGAAAATGGCGTCGAGGATAGCAAGGCAGGAAGAACAAAAGAGGTGTCGGAAATAAGGAAGAAATATGGATTACCCAAATGAAAGTCAACTGGACGGACACCGCTGAGGCGCAATTGGATGCCATCTATGCCTACATTGCGCAGAATTGATAGAATTACAAAGAGATCAATGCAAATTGCAGCGTTTCCATTATCAGGACGTAAAGTACCAGAATATGATTTTGATCAAATAAGAGAAGTATTCTCAGGGCCATACAGAATTATCTACTACATTAAGCCAGATCAAATAGATGTGTTGGCAGTAATTCATGGCGCTATGAATGTGCTGGAGGATGAATGAGAAAAAAGCCGAACATATATGAGCCTTTAACTGTCAACAGGCAAAAAGATATTGTAAAGAAAAAATAATATTTTTTCTTTAGTTCTTTAACAATTTAATTGACCTATCTTACTATTCACTGTGGTATTCAGTATAAAACTGAAACAAACACACACGAGGATCACTTACATAGCTTGGCTAATGGGTTGTTGTCTTATGGAGAGTTTACCCATAAAAGTTTTACAACAATCGTCCTGGAAACTTATTGGTTAACCTGATATTGCCCTAATCAAGGGACTGCTTCTTTAAAATCCCCAGTTATATTCAGGGTCAGGCTAGGTGGTACCCCAAGGGCACTTTTATAGGACAGATAATTGCTCCTGCATTATCTGCATTTCCGCCATCCATGGCGGTCAATCGATTTTATCGTTTTCAGCTTTCCCTCCATGAATAGCCTTCATGTAGAGGGCATGACCAAGAACAAATTTAATGTTATGCTCATGACAGAAATCGGAAAACCAATACCAGGTAAACATACATTCAACAGTAATAACCAGATCATCCATGTAGGGTTTTATGACCGTCATAAGTGCATCTGGATTAGCCTTTGTTTGTTTATGTTCCAGTACTTTTCCATCTGAATCAAGCAGGCAGATATAAATAATTTTAGTATGAAGCTCTATGCCGCAATAATATTGATGTTTTTTGGTGTAGAATTGCATTTGAGTTTTCTCCTTTTTTAAATTTGCCTTTACATCATACCGTGAGACGGAGTGATGAAGCGAGAAGGCTCAATTAGTATCAAGACCTTCCAGCGGACGCAGTCGCTAACGCGCCCCCTCTGCTGAAAGCAGCGTTAGTGCAAAAAGCTCGTATTCAGAAAGCAGTTATCCAGTAACAAAAAGGGAAAACCATGAAAATCCACAACAATACATTGATAGCGTTAATTGTGATATCAATAATTACAGTTATTGCCGGGTGCACACCCTCTCAGAATGTTAGGAATGAAAGGATATCAACCGTAGCCTCAGCAGATGGAAGCTCCATCACTTATGGTGTTAGCGGCAAAGGTAATATTACAGTTGTTTTTATTCATTGCTGGACGTGTAATCATGAGTTCTGGAGGCCACAAATAGAGTATTTTTCATCAAAATATAAGGTTGTATGGCTAGATTTAGCAGGCCATGGCTTATCTGATAGCAATCGCAAAGAATACACAATGTCTGCATTTGGAAATGATGTTGCAGCAGTGGTAAATAAAATTAATGGTAAAAACGTTGTTTTAGTAGGACACTCAATGGGTGGGCCAGTAGTAATTGAGGCTGCAAAAATACTTGGTGATAAAGTAATTGGTATTGTCGGAGTTGATACGTTTTATACTCCATTCAAATATCCAAAGACAGAAAAAGAGATTGGTAGTTTTGTAAAACCATTTGAAAATGATTTTAAAGGCACATCTGAGCAATTAGTTCGCTCAATGTTTACACCAAAAGCAGATAAAGAGTTAATAACCTCAATCGTAAAACAAATGAATGTTGCTAACGCCAGCATGGGTATTAGTGCAATGTATGAAATCTTTAGATGGAATGCATTGAATGTTCCCTTTGAGCTTGATAATCAATCAAGTAAACTTCGTAATATTAATGGAGCGCCAACTGGAGAAGAAAAAGCACTGCATAAAAGTGTAATTCTTATTTCTGGTGTTGGTCATTTTGTGGCACAGGTTAAACCTAATGAATTCAATAAAGTACTAAATAAAATTATTACAGAGTACTATATATATTAGGTAAAATGCACATAACGAATAAGGTTAGATTGTGTGAGGAACGAACCACAATCTGAACCGTTTGTTGGATGAACCCGGTATTCAAAGGTGAATTTTAAGTAGTCGCTATGAAAATAGCTTTTTTCGAATTGAGCCTGAAAAGATAAAAATCCCGGACTGATTTTTCAAACAGACCTGATACCCTGATAAACAACCATACCCTACCTTGAAATCACCGAATTTCAATGATTTCAAGACACGCGGCATCCTGACCACTCAAGATCATGATTTTAAACTGTAATGGATCAGCTTACATGAGCAGAATAAACCTTTTTCTTTATGTGGCCACCTCGGGTTTATTAAAAATCCTATTAGCGATCCGGGTTTTCACCACAGTCATGACTCCCCCACAACAAGGACATACCATTTCTGGTCTTTCCCTGATGTGAGCAACCCAATGGGCAGGGTTGATTTTAAACAACCACTGTATTAACCGGATCAGTTTTTTACTATTGTGATGGAGAAAGCCATACTCTCTGGCCCGACGAAACCCTACGGGCAGGATGTGCTGCAAGACCAACCACAGGAACTGAACACCCGAAACGGTTTTGCTCTGATATTTTTTGGTTTTACTGTTTTGATAACGGAAAGTCACCTGTCCGTCCTGACAGGATACAATGTCCTTTTCCTGTATGACACCACGGTATAAATAGCGCCCTAAATAAACCAGTGCTTTATTGCCCTGACCCACATGCCGGCAATCCACAACCCATTGGTCTGGATATTGCTCAGGCAAGCTCAAATCGTTCTCTGAGAATGCCTGTAATAGTTTAGCCCGAAAGACCTTTGCCAGTGCCCTGTGACTAAACAGATATTGACCTGATTTTTTTGACCATAACCGACTTACTTTATCCATTGTGGCACCGGGCATGACTATATGAGTATGAGGATGAAAGTTCAGTTCTCTGGAATGTGTATGCAGAACTGCCACAGCTCCCGGTATACCTCCAAGTGCTTTATCATTAAGACTAAAGGTTTTTAAGGTCTCCCAAACGCAGGCAAACATTAAGTTATAAACCAGACGCTGGTTTTTCCAGGCCAGGGTTCGCAACTGTGCCGGTAAAGTAAATGTCATCATATAATAATCTGCGGGCACCTGTTTCTGTAGTTGCCGCTCAATCCATTGCTGACTTTCATGGT
This sequence comes from Gammaproteobacteria bacterium, assembly GCA_027012135.1. GTDB lineage: Bacteria > Pseudomonadota > Gammaproteobacteria > GRL18 > GRL18 > JANELJ01. The sequence goes on along the minus strand of JALUZF010000221.1, from coordinate 49,414 downwards.
TCTGACAATGTGGACAATGCCGGTGTCCACAGGAGTGTGGAACCATCGTTTGATGTTCACAACTCTGACAGTGCATCAACATCCTGGGACTGTATTGTGTTCGGCAGATCTTCATGGCAGATAATGCTTTTAAATGGCTGGGTAATAATTGCTGTTGATACTGCCGGATAAAATCGGCTTCAAATTGCTCAATAATGGTAGCCAGTCTGATCATGAGATTTTCCCCCAGCGAAGACTAAAGCGATCCATTAATTCATTGATTTGTTGCTCAGCACATTGTATTGTTTTGCTGGTTAAGTGTGTATATTTAACCGTAGTCAGGACGCTTACATGCCCCAGAATTGACTGAAGCTCCAGTATATCAACACCCGCCTCCAGCAAATGACTGGCATAGCAATGACGCAACGAATGGCAGGATATTTTTTTCTTAATACCCAGTTCATCGACAACGGTTTTCATGGCCACCTGTACACCGCCACGGTCAAGGTGAGTCCGGGCTTTGTGGATATTTTTTAAGCCATACTTACGGTTGGGAAACAGGAAGGTTGGATGACGATGGATTAACCAGAAACGTCTTAAAACCTGTAAGGTGTTCTCTGGCAAAGGAACCAGGCGGTCTTTGTTACCCTTTGCATTGCGAATATGAACCCGGTGATTTATTGCATCAATATCACCCACCTGTAAACGTAGTCCTTCACCTAATCGTAATCCCATGCTGTACAGGGTAAAGAAAAATACCCGGTAACTGAGTTTGTGAGTCGACATCAATAAGCGATTGACTTCATCCGGGGTAATAATATCAGGAATTCGAGTGGTCTTCGGCGGCTTGATAATGGGAATATCCACCCAGTTTTTCTTTAAAACATGGATGTAGAAGAATTTTAAACCATATAAGTCCAGTTTGACGGCACTCCAGGATAATCTTTCCAGCAGTTCGTGAAAATAATCTATCAGCTGAGTTTCCGTCAATTCATCCAGATTGCCGTTAAAATGTTCACCAATACGACGAATAGCACGGGAATAGGCATCAATGGTTTTTGGCTGTAAGCCCTTGAGTTTTAAATGCTTGCAATGTAAGTCGTATTTTTTCTTGAATTCTTTGTTATTTGGTGTTTTCATTAGATTGTAACCTCTGTTATTTGAAGAGATCACAATTTACCGGCTTATTCCTGTAAGTGGTAATTAATGAGGTTACACCCAATTAGAATGACGGACTGCTTTTCTCCGCGATAGCGGTTCGTCCAACAAAGCAAATCAACCTGACCTATTTTTAGTTCATGCTGCTCATTAAAATTCATACATCCATCGTAACCGCTGGTGATTGTCGGCTTCGAGCATTAGGGCAATTGAATAGGGCAATTGAAGACACCCAGTGCGCCGAGCTAAATCGGTAAGTAAAGTAGAACTGGCCACCCATAAAATAAGAATTTATAAAGCTGATAAGAGCCAGTATCAAGTAAAAATGGCTATACAAAACCATATAATTGTCGTTATTTTTAAGCAGATTTGCTAAATGGCAATAAATTGCAGTAAGTAAATAGAACTATTTCAGATGCCGGACAGGGGATAGTCTGCATGATTATGCTGGTGTTGAAAATAAGCTAATACGGATTTAGTTTAAAGTGGAGCAGGACAGGATTGTTTTAGCTTAAACAATTTCCTGCAGGCATTAATGCCCCGAACCCAGTGTCTGTTCTGTTTCTGGCAGAGTGATTTTAACTACTGTTCCGGTCCAATAAAGGAATAAAAGCCTTTGGAAAATCCCCGAACGGTATCCACCCAGGTTTGTTCATCCAGTTGTAATTTTTGCAGTATGGCTGGTGTTGTGGGTTTGATATAGCCTCGTTTATCTTCCCGGACTATTCGACCGGTCCAGTCAGCCAATTCCAGATAGTCAGCGAGTGTAAAGTCAATACCGTTTTCTTTAAGTGAACTACCGATAAAGGCAGAGAGTTTAATGGTTGGGGTTGTTTGTGATGAGATATTGTGATGGGTGTCTGAAAATTTGCTGTTGTTCTATAATAAATTGTTCAACTTGACCGTAAAAAACGCTGCTCTGTTTTTTGCATCACGTTAGCTCAAACGTTATACCTTCAATTTTACAGGAGAAAATTATGATTAAAAAAATGATGTTATTGGTAGCATTTGCGCTTTATCTTTGTGTGGGAAATATTGTGGCAGAAGAGATTCCTTTGCAGGAGCATCTTCTTGATGGCTCGTCAATGGATTATTTCTATCAAACTGGCATGGCGATACATTTGGAGATTTATGATGGCAAAATAAAATACAAGTGGATTGCAGGACCAAGAAAGGGAAAGGGCAATAAAGATTTGCCATATAGCTCTCGTAAAATCGGAGACAAGATGTATGTCATTCGCTGGTTGGAAGAATCTCATCCAGACTACATGACATTAATTTTCAATTTTAACAATAATGTGATGTATTCCTCTGGCATTTTACGGTTTGGCACGAAAGATCAGTTTACCGTATTTGATGGCGGGATTATCGAAAATCTGACTTTGGTTGAGAAAAACAATTAATTTTAAAAAGTATTTAATTTAGTAGGTATTTTTATTGGCTACCCACTAAATAAAAGTCAGAAAAAAAATATCTTTGAAAAATCAATCTTAAAATAATTATCTTTATTCATCAATCAATCGGCCGGGGTCATTGTCGTCAGGCCGGATAAGATGTTTGATGATGGGTCATTTTTCCCTTTTATGGTTCAAGGTCAGCCGGCTTCTTTTTCAATAGTTTTGTTCCGGTAAACATAGCAGTAATTATGCTGCCCCCTTCACGTATGTCCGTACGTACAACAGCGATTATATGAATAATGATAATTAACATAAGAGTATAAGCAGAATATTTGTGTATTTTTCCAAAAGGTTTCTTTATTTTTTTTAAATGATTAACTTTTTCTGCATCGGTTCCTTTGGGGTTGTAGGGTACAAGACTTTGTGAATCCCCGCCAGGGCTGGCAATGTATTGGGTAATATAAGAACCAAAAGGAGGGTAATATATGTCAGTACCAGCACGAATTAAACCTGAAAATGAAATAAAAATTAACAGGAGCATAATTATTGATATTGCAAGACGACCTGGAGGATTATGCCCAATGTATTGTCTGGGATTGCCATCAGATATGGACTTAATATAACTTCGTACTTCTTTTATATACCCCTTACCAGGAAAAATATAAGCCCATTGCGCATATTTGCTGCCGATAAAACCCCAAATAATCCGCCAAAGCAGATTTATCACAAAGATATAGCCAATAATTACATGGAGCTCCTTTAATGCTATTTTTGCCTCTATGGAAGATATCCCAAGTTCCTTCTTGTACATCATTATCAGTGCAACAAAAATAAGACTGATAACAGATATGAAGTTAATCCAATGGAATATTCTTATTGGCGCATCCCAGGCTTTGTATTCTTTAAAGCTTATATTTACCATCTGCTTCTCTCCTGCAGGATCGAAAGAATTTTAGAAGAAAAATTATTATATTGAAGTTATGTTGACAAAGAAATCAAAAAAACTGTTTTAATCACGGAACACGGACAACCATCAGCGTATTTAGTCGATGTAAAAAATTATGAACTGATGCAAAGTCGAATGCAGATCCTTGAAGGATTATCGTGTGGTGAAAAAGCAATTTCAGATAATCGAACATTTAATTATACTCAAGCAAAAGAGAAAATGGGTAAATGGCTTAAGTAATTTGGGCCCAGCTTTAACTTCTGATAACCTGCCCGCTTAACGCATCAATAATCTTTGAAGGTTTATCCTGTCTGCCCAGGGGGGCATTTAAAATATAATCCAGTTGATTATCGAACTGTCTGCGTACCTCAAAAGCCGAATAAGCCATATGTTTACCGCTGAGATTGGCGCTGGTTGAAATTAATGGTGCCTGGCTGCGCCGGCATAATTCATTGACAACAGGATGGGCAGAGATCCGCACGGCAATGGAGTCGTGCTTACCAGTGATTAGCTCGGGTACATGTTCCCTGGCGGGAAATAGCCAGGTGATGGGGCCCGGCCAGGTGTATCGTACTTTGGCCAGAATATCCGGGGGCGGGGGCTGGATATAGTCATCCAGTTGGGACAAGTCTGAGGCCAGCAGGATCAGACCTTTTTCTGCGGGGCGTTGCTTAATTTTCAATAAACGTTCAATGGTGTTATGAAAATGAGCCAGACAGCCCAGGCCGTAAACGGCTTCGGTGGGATAAGCAATCAGGCCGCCTTTTCTGAGAATTTGAGCGGCCTGGCGTATTTTCCAGGACATATATTAATGAATGCTGGGGGATTCTTCGTAGAGTAAATCCTGCAGCCAGGTAAAAGAGCCGGCAGAATCAGGCAGATTAAACAGTACCATCAGTACCACCCATTTCATCTGTTCGGCATCAATATGGGGGATATCCAGTGCCAGTGCCTTATCAATAATAATTTCACGCTGGCCAGGGCTGATCACTGTTAATTCCACCAGATCCATTAGAATACCTCTGGCCTGGATATCAAATTTGTCTGTTTCCATAGGGCTGTACAGACGAATGCTGTTACTTTCCAGAGCACTTATTTCTTCATAGCTTTCTTTCAGTACTGCCAGATCGTCCAGCCAGTCAAACGCCTGAGTGACCTTGGTATCCTGAAAACCAATTTTGCTCAGTTCCTTGCGGATGCTTTTTTCACTGGGGATGGTGGAATCATCATCATCCAGATAGGTTTCAAAAAGATACATTAAAATATCAAGTACTTCTGTTTTCATGGTGTATACAGGTCTGTCCCAATGGTTTATTAAACTGCTCCTATTGTAAAGGATTAGAACAGTGGAAGGAAGTAAAAGCATTCTGATCCAGGATGCTGATTTTTCCATTAATAATTATGCTGAAGAACTTAAAGAGAATTAAGGGCCGGTGAGCTTTAGCGGGCTTTAAGTGAAACCATATTGCCGGGATGGGACTGAATATAATCATTGATTTCCAGCAGTACCAGGTTGGCATTGACATCTGCGGCATTGAGGCCGGAGCGTTCAATAACCTGATCCACGGCAACGGGGGAGTAGCCGATATTTTTCAGGATCTGCTGCTGCACCTTGGGAAGTAAGGGATCGGGTTCCGGTATTGGTGCTTCCTTTGTGGTGTTAAACAGTTCAGGCTGGTCGGGCATATGTGAGGCAAGCATTAAACTGGCCAGTTCTTCCACAATATCATCCGCTGTTTCAACCAGCTTGGCTCCGGCTTTAATGAGTTGATGGCAGCCGCGGGATAAGGGATTATGTATAGACCCAGGAATGGCAAAGACCTCACGCCCCTGTTCCAGGGCTTCTCTGGCTGTGATCAGTGAGCCGCTTTTTAAAGCCGCCTCAACCACCAGGGTGCCGACACTCAGGCCGCTGATGATCCGGTTGCGTTGAGGAAAATTTGCCTTAAGCGGGCCGGTTTCCAGCGGGTATTCAGAAATAATGGCACCCTGTTCAATGAGTTGCCAGGCCAGCTCTTTATTACGTGCCGGGTAAATACGGTTCAGGCCGGTGCCGGCTACCGCAATACTGCGGCCACCGGCTGCCAGGGCCCCTTTGTGACTTTGAGTGTCTATGCCCAGAGCCATACCGCTAGTGATCACCATGCCGTGCTGTGCCAGATGATGGGCAAACTGCCAGGCGGTTTCACTGCCGTCAACGCCCGGGTTGCGGCTGCCAACCATGGCCAGTTGAATATCACCTAAAACGGACAAATGGCCTTTAACAAATAGCAGAGGCGGGGGTGAATGGATTTGCTTTAATAATTCAGGGTAGTCTTTATGGGATAACAGCAGGATATGATTTTCTTCAGCTTCGGCCCATTTGAGCGTTTGTTCTACGGTTTTCCAGTCGGGGGTCCTAAGGGCTTCCCGAATGGTTTCAAGCTGGGATTTTTTAAGCTCAAATGTGGTTAAAATTTCCGGTGTTTCAAACAGGCTGGACAGTGAGCAGGGTAATGCACAGAGCTGGTTAAGTGTTGTGCTGCCTATGCGGGGAGCACTGTGCAGAGCAAGCAGATAGGACAAATCATCCATGGTTATTCAGGCGGCTTATAAATCCGTGCCGTTGAACTCGCATTGAGGCACGGATATATTGTTTTTGTGTCAGGCCTATTCCTCAAAGAAAGGCGAATGGATAACGTCGCCCACAGATAAGGCGCTCTGGGCTTCCATAACCAGGGCATAACTCAGGTGTTTAAAAGGTCTGAAAACCATCAGAGTGCCGTTGATTTCATCAGGCAGTTTAATCTGGTTATTGTAGTGCATTTTGTCTTTTACGACTGAACCCTTCTTGTAGATATTGAATACATCACCTTTTTCGATTCCGTCGGCAACGCCCATATCAACAATCACCACGTCCAGTGCTCCGACCATTTTAACTCCAGGCTGAATACCGCTGGTTAAGACTCCGATAATTCGGCCAGGATGCTGAGCACGGGAAGGTTTTGGAATAAAGCTGGTATCAACAATAGTATCAGTACTAACCGGGAGTACACGATAGCCTTTCAGGATTTCGGCTTTGGATTTTTGAATATATAAAGTGGCTGGGCTGTTTCTGTGCTCAGGGCTGCCTGCGCGCTCAAGAGTGCCTTCACCGACATAAACAGCTTCATGCCCCAGGATCTTTTTAGGATCGGCCGGGTCTCTGTAGGTACCACCGGTACGGTATACGGCATGACGGCTGCCGGGGGGAATATTTTTATCCATTCCCATGACATAAACTTTATTGTCAGCACCGGCGGAGAGTAAGCCTTCGTTAATGCCGACAATATAGGGGGCAGAGGTATATTCATGAACACCGATGATCCGGTTGCTGGTCAGGTATGGAGAAATAATATCCAGCGGGATAGTAGGAATAGCCTGTCCCAGATCTTCCACACGGGTTTGGGGGCTTAGCTTAACTGTGCGCTTACCACGATGATGTCTGATATAGGGCTTGCCATCAATATAAACCAGGGTTAGCACATCGCCGGGATAAATCAGGTGGGGGTTTTCAATCTGCTGATTCATCTGCCAGATTTCAGGCCAGTACCAGGGTTTTTTCAGAAATTTACCTGAAATGTCCCATAAAGTATCCCCTTTAACAACGGTGTATTGTTGCGGATGCCCCGGTTTAAGCTCAATTTCCTCGGCATCTTGCGGTGAAGAGCCTGCCAGAGCCAGGCTGGTAAAACCTGTCATAAGCATAAAGAAGATTATGGACAGCATTGACAGCGTAGTTTTATTATTTTTCATATGAATCCCTAAATTCATTGGATACTTTTAATATACTAAATATTATACGGGACTGTAGCCCCAGACCATCTGACAAATCAGGTTCCCCCATGATGGTTCCTGTAATTCTAGTAAAGACTTGGCGATAAAACCATAAAATTTGCGTAAAAAAATGGCATAAAAATGAAAATTTGTGAATAAAATCCACAAATTAGCTTGAATTTATAATGTTTTTTATTAAATATAAAGTGTTTTCATAAAAATTACCAACCTGGTTAACACTTTTTATATCATCAAAGTTGTATTTTTTGATAGAATCGTCATTTGTTTCAGGCATTTTGCCTGATAAAACCTCATTATCCATTGTATTGTATTAGTGTGAGATTTTTAAATTATGGCATTACTGGAAATTCTACATTTTCCTGATGAACGTCTGCGTACCAGAGCGAGGCCGGTTGCAGATATTACAGCTGAACACCATAAGCTGATAGACGATATGCTGGAAACCATGTATGCCGCACCGGGTATTGGTCTGGCTGCAACCCAGGTTAATGTGCATGAGCAGATCATTGTTATTGATATTTCAGAAGAAAAAAATCAGCCTCTGTGTCTGATCAATCCGGAAATTATTGATCATAGCGGCAAGGAAAAAATGGATGAAGGCTGCCTCTCTGTACCGGATACCTATGCAGAAGTTGAACGGGCAGAGTCCGTTGTAGTACGTTACCTGGATAAACAGGGAGAACAGCAGGAACTGTCTGCCGATGGTTTGCTGGCAGTATGCGTTCAGCATGAGATTGATCACCTGTATGGGAAATTGTTTGTTGATTATCTGTCCCGTCTTAAGCGGGAACGGATCCGCAAAAAACTGGAAAAACATCAGCGCCAGAAAATGTAAAAGGATTAAACTTGAAAATTATTTTTGCCGGTACGCCTGAATTTGCGGCGGTTGCTCTGAATACATTGCTGGATTCTGAACATGAAGTTATTGCGGTTTATACTCAGCCTGATCGTCCGGCGGGCAGAGGCCGTAAATTAACCGCCAGTCCGGTTAAAGCCCTGGCCGTTGAGCATGATATTCCGGTTTTTCAGCCTGTCAGCCTGAAAGATGAGGCGAGCCAGCAGCAGCTTAATGCCCTACAGGCGGATGTTATGGTGGTTGTGGCTTATGGCTTAATACTTCCCCAGGCCGTGCTGCAGGCACCAAAATATGGCTGTCTGAATATTCATGCATCAATCCTGCCGCGCTGGCGCGGTGCTGCGCCCATTCAAAGAGCTATCCTTGCCGGAGACAGCAAGAGCGGAGTTACTATTATGCAGATGGATCAGGGGCTGGACACCGGAGATATGCTTAATATTAAAACCTGTGATATTACCCAGGAAGATACCGGCAGCTCTTTGCATAACAAACTGGCCGGCCTGGGGGCAGCTGCCCTGCTGCAGACTCTGGAGGACATTATGGCCAACCGGCTGCAGCTGCAGCCCCAGGATGACAGTCAGGCCACCTATGCCCGTAAACTGGACAAGCAGGAAGCCCGTATAGACTGGCAGCATGAAGATGCGGCCCTTATTGTAAGAAAAATTCAGGCATTTAACAGCTGGCCGGTGGCTTATACCGATTATAACGGTAAGTCTCTACGCCTCTGGCAGGCGCGTTTGCTGCCCCTGGAGAATGATACTCCACAGGATCCAGCCTCATTTGGTAAAGTGCTGGCAGAATCGGCCGTTGGTATTGATATTCTGGCCAGAGGCGGGCTGGTCAGAGTACTGGAACTGCAGATGCCCGGTAAAAAACGCATTATGGTTAAAGATTTTATTAATGGCCAGAGTCTGCTGGGTGTGCAGTTCTGAACTCCATGCTCCCGGACGGTTTTAAAACGACTCCCAGAAGTACCGCCGCATGGGTGGTTTATGAGTGTGCACAATCCGGCCAGTCCCTGGCCACTCTGCTGCCTCAGTATCTGCCGCCGCTTCCTGAGCAGCAGCGCCCGCTGGTGCAGGAAATTGCTTATGGTTCCCTGCGCTGGTTTTTCCGCCTTAATGCACTATTGCAGCAGATGCTTGACAGGCCGCTTAAAGGCCGGAAAAAAATTATTCATTATGTGCTCCTGACCGGCCTGTATCAGCTGCTGTATCTGGACAAGGCAGATTATGCAGTGGTCAAGGAAACAGTCAATACCTGTGCTGATGTGCAGCAGAACTGGGCTAAAGGTCTGGTTAATGCCGTTTTAAGGCGTTTTTTAAGAGAACAGGAAACACTGCTCAGTCATCTGGATGCCTCATGGGAAACTCAGTATGCCTATCCGGAATGGCTTATCCGCCGTATCAAGCAGTCCTGGCAGAAAACCGTCTGGCCGGAGGCTTCGGTGACTGTACAGGAAATTCTGCAGGCCGGAAATCAGCGTCCTCCCATGACTCTGAGAGTGGCTCATAGTGAGAGAATTTCAGCTTACAAACAACGTCTGCAGGAACAGCACACTGGTTTTTATCAAAGTGAGATTTACTCTCACACTCTGGTGCTGGATAATCCCCGTGCGGTAGAACAATTACCGGGATTTAAACAGGGACGGGTATCGATCCAGGATGGAGCGGCACAACTGGCTGCTGTGCTGCTGGATGTACAGCCCGGGCAGCGAGTTCTGGATGCCTGTGCCGCACCGGGCGGTAAAACTCTGCATATAATGGATACTCAGCCGGAACTGCAGTCTCTGCTGGCACTGGATGTCAGTGAACAACGTCTGGTCAGGGTGGCAGAAAGCCGTCAGCGCTTGAATATGGATGCGCAGAAGCTACAGCTGGTGTCTGCGGATGCCAGCCACAGGGACTGGTGGGACGGGCAATACTTTGAGCGTATTTTACTGGACGCGCCCTGTTCAGCCACAGGGGTTATCCGGCGTCATCCTGATATCAAGGTATTAAGACGGGACAGCGATATTCCAGCCCTGGTTAAATTACAGGCAGAAATCCTTAATAACCTGTGGGCCATGCTTAAACCTGGCGGACGTTTGCTTTATGCCACATGCTCTATACTCAGAGAAGAAAATGATCGGCAGATTGAACAATTTTTAGAACACAATAGTCAAACCCTTGATGATGTACGGGAAATAAGCCTTTCTGGAAAATGGGGTCATGCCATGCCTGTCGGTCGGCAGATTCTGCCCGGTGAACAGTGCATGGATGGTTTTTATTATGCCTTACTTGAAAAACAGGAAAAATAGTTTAATGAACCCGATGCAAGGTGTACTTAAGCGGTTATGAACAGTACAGTGGTTGCACAATCTGCTGAGCCAGAACAGGTGAAGAGCAAAAAACGCAGTGCCAGATACCAGTTTTTCGCCCTGTTTTTGCTGGGTGTTATGGGCTCTGTTGCAATTTTTGTGATTTTTAATGTGCTGCCGCAATACACGGAACAGCAGATGTTCAGCGTTAATTCAGTTAAAACCTATGCTCAGAGTGATCATGTTCTTATTGATGCGGATCTGAGCATGAATTTTTCCAGTGAAGTTATTGAGGCGCTGGAAAACGGTATTCCTCTGACTATTGCCGTAGAAGTGCAGGTGTATCGTCAGCGAAAATGGTGGCCGGATGTCATTATTAAGGAATCCCTGCAACTGTTTGAACTGGCTTACCATCCATTGACCAATGTGCATGTGGTCAGAAATCTGGCTACCCAGGATCGCTACAGCTTTAACAGCCGGGAGGAAGCCCTGCAGGTCCTGGGTACCATTCGTGGCGCTCATCTGATAGAAAAACAGCTGCTTAAACCTGACCAGACCTATTATGTACAGATCCATACCCTGCTGGACATTAACCATCTGCCTCCGGCACTGCGCCAGATTGCGGCTCTGTTACCGGCCTGGCGGCTGGAAAGTAACTGGTCACGCTGGCCGGTGCTTATTCAGAACCTGAAACAAAAATCAGCTAACAGTCAGGTCGATCTCAAAGAACCCGTAGAGGCACAGCCATGATACGCAAGGTATTCAGCGGCCCGCTGGCCATTTTTATTCTGGTGATATTACTGCTGTTTTCATTACGCATGATCAACAGTGCCTCCATGGATGCGGAACAGTTCCAGCAGTTGTATTACCTGCTGCTGGCGGTCAACCTGGTTATTCTGGTGATGCTGGTATTCCTGATTGCCCGCCAGGCCTGGCGTTTACTGCGCCAGCTGCGCCAGCATGTGGCTGGTGCCCGGCTGACTTTACGCATGGTTATTATCTTTGTCTCCCTGGCCATTTTACCGGCTCTGGTGGTTTATACCTTTTCCATTCAGTTTATTAACCGTAGTATTGACAGCTGGTTTGATGTGACCGTGGAAAAGGCCCTGGAAGATGCGCTGACCCTGAGCCGCTCAGCGGTTGATGAACGCAAAAAAAGTCTGTTGAGGCAAATTCGCCGGCTGACCGATGAAACCCTTAAAGATCTGACCACCCTGACCGTGGTTTCACTGAGTGAAATCCGCGAAAAAAGCGGTGTGGATGAAGTGACATTGATGACCTCAAGAGGCCGGGTGCTGGGTTCCAGCTCGGTGGAAGAGGGGGACTTTGTGCCCGATCTGCCCAGTTCAGACCTGTTGCTGCCTCTGCAGCAGGGGCGGGATCATGTGGTGCTGGATCTGGATGATGATTCCAGTCGGACCATCCGGGTGCTGGTGCGTATCCCCTATAATGAAAAAGACTATCTGATCCTGCAGGCACTGTCTCCCATCAGCGAGCGGCAGCACCGGCTGGCGGCCAGTGTGCAGCAGGCCTATTCCGAATACAAAGGGCTGGTCTATCTGCGTAAGCCCCTTAAAATCAGTTTTACCCTGACACTGTCGCTGGTGCTGCTGCTGGGTATTTTAAGTGCCGTCTGGGCAGCATTCTTTTCTGCCCGTCGTATTGCCGAACCTATCCGCGATCTGGCCGAAGGCACCAAGGCGGTGGCGGAAGGGGAGTACCACAAGCCCATACCCCTGTTAAATGATGATGACTTTGGCCTGTTAATCCAGTCTTTTAACAAAATGGTGCGCCGCCTGTCCCAGACCCATAATGCCCTGGAAGAAAGTCATGAACAGGCCAAACGTCAGCGGGACTATCTGGAAGTTGTGCTGAGCAACCTGTCCTCCGGAATTATCAGTCTGTCAGAAAACAAGGAGATCCGCACCAGCAATCCTGAAGCCAGTGTTATTCTGGGTATTAATGTCAATGAATATCTGGGTAAGTCCCTGTTTCAGCTGGCCAGAGAAAAGCCGGAACTGGAAACCCTGGTGCGCTGGATAATGAGCTCTGTTCAGAACCGGGTAAAACACTGGAGTGAAGAAATCACCCTGATAGAAGCCGATGGCCGTAAAAACCTGCTCTGCAGAGGCACGGCTCTGGCGGATGGCGGTTATGTGATTGTTATAGAAAATGTCACTTCACTGGTGCAGGCTCAGAGAGATGCGGCATGGGGCGAAGTGGCCCGTCGTCTGGCTCATGAGATTAAAAATCCACTGACGCCTATTCAGTTATCGGCTGAGCGGATCCGTCATAAATACCTGAAAACCATGGATGAAAAAGATGCCGAAACCATGGACCGTCTGACCTCCACCATTATTCACCAGGTGGACAGTATGAAAGAAATGGTTAAAGCTTTTTCAGAATACGCTAAAATGCCTGAACTGAAAATGCAGACCCTGGATATTGAAAGTTTATTGATGGAAGTGGTTGATTTGTACCGCGGCAGCGATAAACTGACGATAAAACAGGAACTGGAGATTGGCGGAACTCTGGTGGAAGTGGACCAGGGGCGTTTGCGGCAGGTTTTTCATAACCTGATTAAAAATGCCATGGAAGCTGCCGGGGATAATGAAAAAATTATTCTGCAGGTTAAAACCCACCTGGAAGAACTGAACAAACAAAACTGGTGCGTACTGGAGCTGATGGATAACGGCCCCGGTTTTCCGGAGGATATGCTGGCCAATATCTTTGACCCTTATGTAACCAATAAGCCCAAGGGGACGGGACTGGGACTGGCTATTGTGAAAAAGATTATTGAAGAACACGGCGGTTCAATTCTGGCAGAAAATGCGCCGCAGGGTGGCGCCAGAGTTGTGATAAGATTGCCTGCTGTTTAAAAATTAAAAAATCTGGTACTTGAGGAAATAAAATGGCATCTGCCTATATACTTGTTGTTGATGATGAACCGGATATCCGGGAACTGGTGCAGGAGATCCTGCAGGATGAAGGTTATGAAGTTGAGATTGCCGAAAACGGCCAGCAGGCCCGGGAAATGGTTCAGAAAAGAACACCGGATCTGGTGCTGCTGGATATCTGGATGCCGGATATTGACGGTATCAGCTTATTAAAAGAATGGTATGAAAGTGATGATACCAGCCGTTTTCCGGTTATTATGATGTCCGGACACGGTACTGTGGAAACGGCGGTTGAGGCTACCCGTCTGGGTGCCTATGATTTTCTGGAAAAACCACTGTCACTGGCCAAGCTGCTGCTCACCGTAGAACATGCCCTGGAAGCCTATAAACTGGATAAGGAAAACCAGGATATGCGCCATCAGCTGTTGTCTGTTGATGAGCCGGTAGGCAAAAGCAAGGTTAATCAGGAACTGCGCCGGGAGATAGAACAGATAGCCCAGCATGACAGCCGGGTGCTGTTTGTAGGTGAACCGGGCAGCGGGAAAAGCAAGTATTCCAGACTGCTGCATCGTTTAAGTCCCCGGGCGGATCAACCCTATATAGAACTGGGTGTAGCGACACTGGATCCGGAAAATTCAGCACGGGAACTGTTTGGTTCGGAGCAGGACGGCAGGATTTACTATGGACTGCTGGAACAGGCCAGTAAGGGTACTTTGTATATTGATGATATTGGCGATATGGACCCGGCAACCCAGGGCCGGCTGCTCAGTACCCTGGAAACCGGGCGTTTTCACCGCATGGGCGGAACCGAAGCCATTACCCTGAACTGTCGGATCATTACGGCCACCCATTATTCCCTGGAACAGCTGGTTAAGGAAGACAGGTTTAAATCTGAACTGTATTTTCAGCTTAATGTACTTCAGGTTAAAGTACCGCCTCTGCGGGAACATTGCGAGGATGTCCCCGAACTGCTGAATTATTATCGGGATCGTTTTGTGCAGAAGGAACAGTTTAATTACCGCAATTTTTCAATTGCCGCTTTAAACCGTTTGCGCAATTACACCTGGCCGGGTAATCTGCTGGAACTGAAAAACATGGTGCAGCGCCTGTTAATTGTGTCTGATGAAGAAACTATTTCTCTGGAAGAAGTTGAACAGCAGCTGGCACAGAAATACCAAAGCTCCGGCGGGGAATTTGGCCTGGGCGCATCGGACAGTTCCGGCAGTGATGTCCTGCAGAGCCTGTTTGATCACCCCTTAAAAGAAGCCCGGGAAATGTTTGAAAAGGCTTACCTGGAAGAGAAATTAATTGAAGTTGGCGGCAGTGTGGGTAAAGTAGCCCAACTGGCAGGTGTCGAACGTACCCATTTATATCGTAAAATGAAATCTCTGGGTATTGATGCCAAAAAAATTGTGGCAAAAACAAAATAAAGACTGGTTACGGTCAGTGCTATTGGCTGGTTACCGTAACTATTCGTACAGCTAATTATATATAGACAAGCATAATGAAAATTCTGATTTTAGGTGCCGGACAGGTCGGCTCTTCACTGGCTGAAAATCTGGCCAGTGAAGATAATGATATAACTGTTGTAGATGTGGACGGCCGCCGATTAGGCGTGCTGCAGGACCGGCTGGATATCCGAACGGTCAGGGGCAAGGGATCACATCCCAATATCCTTCTCAAAGCCGGTTGTGATGATGCCGATATGCTGATTGCTGTCACCAATAGTGACGAAACCAATATGATTGCCTGCCAGGTGGCCTATACCATTTTCCATACCCCCACCAAAATTGCCCGGGTACGCTCCAACCAGTACCTGATCCATCCTGAGCTGTTTACTAATGATGCCTTACCCGTGGATGTGCTGATCAGTCCGGAACAGCTGGTGACTGATTATATCAAGCGTCTGATTGAATACCCTGGCGCCCTGCAAGTGCTGGATTTTGCCGGAGGACAGGTACAACTGGTGGCGGTACGGGCCTTTAAGGGCGGCCCCCTGTTAGGCCATGAACTGCAGGAAATCCGCAAACATATGCCCAATATTGATACCCGGGTGGCCGCTATTTACCGCAAGGGACGACCCATCATTCCCAAGGGGGATACCATTATTGAAGAAAATGATGAAGTATTCTTTATTGTGGATCGGCGTAATACCCGTAAGGTCATGTCAGAACTGCGTAGGGTGGACAAGCCCTTTAAACGCATTATGATTGCCGGCGGCGGTAATATCGGTCAGCGTCTGGCGCGAACCCTGGAAGGGCGGCTGCACGTAAAAATCATTGACCATAGCCCGGCCAATGCCCGTATGCTGTCCGAAGAGCTGGAAAAAACCATTGTGCTGCTCGGTGATGTGTCTGATGAAGACCTGCTGATCGAAGAAAATATTGAAGGCACCGATGTGTTCTGTGCCCTGACTAATGATGATGAGGCTAATATTATGTCGGCCCTGCTGGCCAAGCGTCTGGGAGCACGCAAGGTGATGGCGCTGATTAACCGGGCCGCCTATGTGGACCTGGTGGAAAGCGGTGAAATTGATATCGCTATTTCTCCTCAGGAAGCCACTATCGGCAGTCTGCTGGCCCATGTGCGCCGCGGTGATGTAGAAATGGTGCACTCACTGCGCAAAGGTGCGGCAGAAGCCATTGAAGCCATTGCTCATGGGGATAAAAAAACCTCCAAAGTAGTAGGGCGTGCGGTGGAAGATATTCCACTGCCACCGGGTACCACCATTGGTGCCATTGTACGTAATGGCGAGGTGATTATTGTGCATCATGATACGGTAATAGAATCGGATGATCACGTTATTCTGTTTCTGGTGGACAAGCGTCATATTATTGATGTGGAGCGACTTTTCCAGGTGGCTGTTACCTTTATCTAGGCTGTAGAGCATATATGCAACCCCTTGTTATTTTACGTATTGTCGGCCTGCTGCTAATGGTCTTCAGTACCACGGTGATCCCGCCCATTGTGGTGTCGCTCTGGTATCAGGACACAGAAATTAATGCCTTTATTCACGCCTTCCTGGTGATATTACTGTCTGGCCTGTTTATCTGGCTGCCGGTGCGTAATATGCGTAAGGAGCTCAGAATCCGTGATGGTTTTGTGGTGGTGGTGCTGTTCTGGTTTGTCTTCGGCCTGGTTGGTTCCCTGCCGCTTTATTTGTCACACAGTCTGGACGCCAGTTTTACCGATGCCCTGTTTGAATCCATTTCCGCCCTGACCACCACCGGAGCCACGGTATTTACTGGTCTGGATGAGCTGCCCAAATCCATTTTGTATTATCGTCAGCAACTGCAATGGCTGGGTGGTATGGGTATTATTGTACTTGCGGTGGCGGTTCTGCCCATGCTGGGGATTGGGGGTATGCAATTATACCGGGCGGAAACACCGGGTCCCATTAAAGATAATAAACTGACCCCCAGGATCACTGAAACCGCCAAGGCGCTCTGGTATATTTATCTGGGAATGACTATCAGTTGCGCACTGGCCTACTGGGCTGCGGGTATGACTCTGTTTGATGCCATCGGGCACAGCTTTTCCACGGTGGCCATTGGTGGCTTTTCCACCCATGATGCGTCTATCGGCTACTTTGATAATAAACTGATTGAAATGATTGCCGGTTTTTTTATGCTGATTGCCGGTATTAATTTTGCCCTGCATTTTAGTGCTTTGCGTATGCGCAGTATCAAACACTATTTTTATGATGTGGAGTTTAAGGTTTATCTGATGATCCTGGCTACGGCTTCAGCCATATCGGTTCTGTATCTGCATTACTCCTCAACTTTTGAAAGCTGGGGCGATGCCCTGCACCATGGTATTTTTCAGACCATTTCCATTGGCACAACGGCCGGCTTTACCACCGCAGATTATTATAACTGGCCGGGCTTTCTGCCGGTTATGTTACTGTTTATCAGTTTTGTCGGTGGTTGTGCCGGTTCGACCGGTGGCGGCATGAAAGTGATTCGTTTTATCCTGTTATTTAAACAGGGGTTGAGAGAAATTTTTCGCCTTATCCATCCCAGTGCCCAGATCCCCGTTAAAATTGGTGGCAAGGCCATGTCGGAAAATGTCAGTAATGCCATCTGGGGATTTTTTGCCCTCTATGTAGCCAGTTTCAGTATTATGATGCTGCTGTTAATGGCCAGCGGACTGGACCAGGTCACGGCATTTTCGGCTCTGGCCGCCTGTCTGAATAACCTGGGACCGGGACTGGGTGATGTTGGTGCTAATTATCAGGGGGTTAATGACTTTTCCAAATGGGTACTGTGTTTTGCCATGCTGCTGGGACGGCTGGAAATTTTTACCCTGCTGGTTATTCTCACCCCTTCTTTCTGGAGACGATAATGGTAGAAGCCAGGAATAAATGGAATGAGCGGTATCAGAATGTGCATGTGCCTAACCAGGTGATTGATGTCCTGGAGTTGAACCAGCATCTGCTCAGCGGCCAGGGCAGGTCGCTGGATCTGGCCTGCGGTCTGGGTGGTAATGCCCTGCGTCTGGCTGAATTGGGTTATGACAGCCACGCCTGGGATATATCCGATGCGGCTATTGAAAAAGTTAAGGAGTTTGCCAGGGAACGTCATTTGACCATCCACACCCGGCAATGCGATGTCAGCAGTACCCTTCTGAATGCAGACAGCTTTGATGTTATTCTGGTCAGCCGTTTTCTGGTACGGGATCTGGTGCCTGACTTAATTGAGGCTTTAAAGCCCGGCGGCCTGATTTTTTATCAGACCTTTACTCAGGAAGTATTGCCGGAACTTAATGAACAGGAATCCGGGCCGAAAAATCCCCAGTACCGTTTAAAAGTTAATGAACTGCAGCGGCTGTTTGCACCGCTGATCCTGCGTTATTATCGGGAAGAAGGCTTATTAGGCAATACCAGTAAAGGCATTAGAAATGAGGCCATGCTGGTTGCTCAGAAACCCATGCCAGGCTTATAAAGTGGTTGTTTTGGGTGGTTCCTGAGTATCGGGTGAGGCCGGGGTGTTGTTATTTTTTTCCAGCTTCTGCTGTTCCAGCTCTTTCTGCATTTCCCTGTCCAGTTCCTGATTGAGTTCCTGCATGGACTTTTCCATTTGTTCCAGCTCTTTTTTCATGGACTCACCCATTATCTGTACACCTTTATCAATGGTTTCGCGCATGGTTTTAGAGAACTGTTCCAGAGCTGACTGCAACTCAGTACCCAGCATGGAATCCCGGGTTTGGTTAAAGTCCACCAGCCAGTGCCCCTGCTGATTGACCAGAATGGTTCTTAAGGCGGTACGACGGGCTTTATTCTGATCGCTTTGATGCTGTACCAGCTGGGTTAATATTTCAGCCCGTTGTGCAGAAATACTCTGTTCGCCCAGTTCGACATAATCCTTGCTGCTTTGCAGAATAATTTTAAAATTATCCCGGCTGTCCGGAGTCAGGTATTGTTTTGCCGTGTCAATATCGCCGGCCAGAGCGGCATGCCAGAAAGCTTCTGCTACAGCCATAGGGGTTTTGGGTTTGGGCGGTGTGCAGGCCAGCAGCAAGGTGCTAAGTAGAACAATAATGCCCAGTTGCAGAAATTTATTATGTTGCAGCATTTAGATTTAGATCTCACTAAATATTTAAAGAAAAAGTAACCGGCCCGTCATTCAGCAGAGACACCTGCATATCAGCACCAAACTTTCCTGCCTGAATATGGGGATACTGGTTTTGTGCCTGGTTCAGCAGGTAGTCAAACAGCTGTTCGGCTTCGGCCGGCGGCTTGGCGCAGCTGAAACTGGGGCGCATGCCTTTGCGGGTATCGGCTGCCAGGGTAAATTGCGGTACTAATAATAAACCGCCCTGAATATCCCTGACACTGAGATTCATTTTATCATCATCATCGGCAAAAATACGATAATTGAGCAGTTTATGCAGCAGTTTGTCTGCCTGTATAGTCTGGTCGTCTCTCTGCATACCAATCAGGGCCAGCAGCCCCTGCCCAATCTGGCCGATAATCTGCCCGTCCACCTCGACTTTTGCCCAGAGAACCCGTTGAATAAGGCCGATCATAGATGATTACGAACCAGCCTGGCTGCGAATTGCGGTCACATTATTGGGGATATTTTTCTTCTGGATAACGACCGGCATGGGGCTGTTAACAGTAGTGAGCATTTTATTAATATCCACCAGGTATTTCTGCAGAACCTTGGCTTCTTTTTTCAGGGACATGACTTTTTCACTGATACTGTCTCTGGACTGGCCGGCTTTTTTCAGTTGATCCAGGCGGGTCTGCAGTTCTTTTTTATGGGCTTTTACATGGCGTATCAGTGGGGTCAGGGCTCGGCGGCCCCAGTCATCAGCATCTTTATTAAGCTGGTAATAAATATTGCGTGCCCGGCTGACCAGGGAAATAAAGAATTTCTTAATGACAAAACTCTGCTCTGTCATGGTGGAATACACACTGGTACGGTATTCTTCGGCATCTTCGTAGAGTGTTTCTATTTCCTGCTTATAGGAGGCAATAGAAAACAGTTTAGGCTTAATGTTGGTTTGTTCATTCTGGTTCTGAAAGCGGTTATAGATGGACTTAACCAGTCGATTGGTCAGCTCTGTCTGTTTGGCGGCTTCCTGCATGGTGGCACTGATATCATCAAACAGGGCTTTCATGGCTTTTTTCATGCCGGTGGTGGTCCAGCTGCCTTTCATATGGTTTCGGGCATCATTAACCTGTTTATCCAGCCGATCCAGATCGATAATGGATTTAAGGCGGTTATGCTGTCCGGAAAGAATTTGACGGCTGGACTGCAATGCTTCGGCATTGCGGTGATAAACTGCCTGTTCTTCCCGGGTTTTTTCCAGCAGGCGTTGAATTATATTCTCATTTTTACCGCTCAGGCCCCTAAGATTTTCAATGGATTTTTTTCTGGAATTAAACTGGGTCAGCAGAATACCCTTGGAAGTCTGCATCATTTCATTAATATCGGTGATCAGAGTATTACGAACCAGCTGTTCTTTCTGCGGCAGAATTTCATTGGACAGGACATTCTCCATGGCTTCCAGGTTACTGTCTTTCAGTAACTGGGCATCATGTTTAACTCTTGCAATCAGGCCTTTCTGGGCGGAAATGGCAAATACCCGCCGTTTGTCAATATTCAGTGTTTTGGCCGTTTCTGAACACATTCTGTGAATGCTGCCTTTGATTTCATGGGTGGTTTTTAATTCATCCCACAGAGTATCAATTTTATTAAGGGCTACTACCAGTCCGTTGTTATTATTGCGGCGGAAGCTTTTCAGGTGCCGGCGCCAGATGTCCATATCAGAACGGGTTACACCGGTATCCGCTGCAAGTACAAAAATAGCGGCCTGGGCATTGGGCAGCATATTAATGGTCAGTTCTGGTTCATTACCCAGAGAGTTCAGTCCGGGTGTGTCCAGTATGCACAGACCCTGTTCCAGAAAAGGGTGCGGAAAATTAATCAGGGCATGGCGCCACATGGGAATTTCCACTGTGGCATCTTCCGCCAGCTCCGTGCCGTTGTCATCAGTAATAATATCATACAGGCCCAGGCGTTTGGCTTCGCGGGCTTTGACTTTTTTGGTATTAGTGATCTGGGCAAAGGAACTGGCCATGCTGTCGGGAGAGGTGACATCCAGCTGAATATGGGTCCAGTTCACCAGGTGCTGTTTCTGTTCTGTAATGCTGCTGTCTTCCAGGCGGCTTTCAATGGGCAGCAGACGCATATAGGGTTTGGGTTCATCGACATCAAAAAACAGTTCAGTCGGGCACATGGTGGTGCGGCCGGCTTCACTGGCCAGCAGACGGCGTTTAAACTGGGAGAAAAAGATGGCATTAATCAGTTCGGTTTTACCGCGGGAAAACTCACCAACAAAGGCCAGGGTAATTCGATCGTGCTTAATGGTCTGCAGGGTTTCATAAATTTTAAGACTTTGTTCGCTGTCTTCCAGACCCGTGGTGTCCAGCCAGTCCTGAAAATTTTCTATGGCTTTTACCAGGTCACTTTTCCATTTTCCATAGGCATGGATATTATCGAAAAAGTTTTCATTTGTCATGGTGTTATTCCCATTCCGTTTTCTATCCCGTTAAGAATAGCAGATAGAGGAAAAAAATAAGCAGTAAAATTGTGATAGATGTCTATTTGTGAAATAAATATGACAGAAATAAGAAGTCGAGTAAGAAAAATCTGACCTTATGATAAATGTTAACCGGAAATGTGCATCTATTCTCCGTATTAATTGCTTCAACTGATTTATTCAGGTTTAACCAAAAATGGCGGGCACCAGCATCAGTAATAAATTAAGTGCAATAAAGACCAGGATCGGTGATAAATCCAGGCCGGAAAAAGGCGGCAGAATTTTTCGGGCAGGGCGCATGACTGGTTCGGTAATATGATAAATAAGTGCAGTAGCTGGATTATAGGTGCCAGGACTGACCCAACTGATAATGATCTGCACAATAATAGCAAAAAAGTAAATATACAGCACCAGGGTCAGCAATGAGCCGATACTATGCCACAGCAGGAACACCGGGTTAACTGAAATGCCCTTGATGGCAAATAACAGCAGGTTTTCGATAAACTGCAGGACATAGGCGAGGATAAGGGATGAAACATCCAGGCCGAACATGCCGGGAATAACCCGGCGCATAGGGTTTAATACCGGGCTGGTGGCTTTAACAATAAACTGAGACAGGGGATTATAAAAATCGGCACGCACTACCTGTAATAAAAAACGCAGCAGGACAATAATAATATACAGGCCGAAAAGGGTGCTGATCAGATAGCTGCCTGCATTAAGAAAAAAGTTATCCATTTATTGTTTCCTGTATATTTCCCGGTTAAAAAATAGTCTCATTTATCTTCTGAGCCCAGCATTTCGGCCAGTTCCCGGGAACGAGTCTGGGCACCCTGCAGGGCTTTTAAAAACAGGGCTTCCAGTTGCCCATCCTGCAAAATTCCAATGGCTCGTTCGGTGGTGCCGCCAGGTGAGGTTACCTTTGTTCTTAAAACTTCGGCGCTGTCCTCGCTTTCCAGGGCCATTTTAGAAGCACCAAAAGCGGTTTGCAGGGCCAGCAAATGGGCGGTTTTTTTATCCAGTCCCAGTTGTATTCCGGCTTTTTCCAGGGCTTCAATCACCAGGAAAATATATGCCGGGCCGCTGCCGGACAGGGCTGTTACGGCATGCATAGCTTCTTCCTGCTCCAGCCATAAGGTCAGGCCCACTGCACGTAGTATGGACTCGGCCAGAATACGCTGTTCATCACTGACCTGGCTATTGGCAAACAGTGCGGTTGCACCGCTTTGCACCAGTGCCGGCGTATTGGGCATACAGCGAACCAGCGCCGGTTCTTTACCGCTTTGGGAACCCAGCCAGCGTTCAATATCCTGACATAAGACCCCGGCTGCAATAGAGATAAACAGGGGTGTCTGTGCCTGTGCCTGTTCACTGATCTCCTGACATACAGCTGATAATTGCTGAGGCTTGACGGCCAGCACCACTACATCGGTGGCTTTAACCAGTTCCGAATTATTCTGTGCGATATTCAGTTTAAACTGTTCCGTTAACTGAGCGGTTTGCTCAGCATTGGGATCGCTGACCCAGATGTTTTCACCGGCGACACCGTTGGATGTTAAACCGCCTATCAGACTATAAGCCATATTACCGGCACCGATAAAACCAATTTTTTTATTAATCATCTATTATTAGCTCTGTTTTAAAGTCGTTTCCTGAACTCATGGTAAATTTAAGTTTCCCTTGGGCCAAACAAAGCTGTCCCAATACGCACAATAGTGGCTCCTTCTGCAATCGCTGCTTCCAGATCCCCGGACATACCCATAGATAAGGTATCCATACTAAGTTTAAACTGTTCGTTCAGTTTATGCATCAGTTCGTTTAACCGGCGAAAAGGAATACGCTGCAGTTTAAACTCACTTTCGGGTCTGGGTATAGCCATCAGACCCCGTATCTTTAAATGGGGCAGATTAATGATATTCTCAAGAGCATTAAATACTTCTGTGGGTGAAAAACCGGATTTTTGCGGTTCTTCGCTGATGTTGATCTGCAGACAGATATTCAAGTCAGGTAAATTTTCCGGACGCTGGGCACTGAGGCGTTGGGCAATTTTCAAACGGTCAACGGAATGTACCCACTGGAAATGCTCGGCAATATCACGGGTTTTATTGGACTGTATGGGGCCAATAAAATGCCAGATAATATCTTTATAAGGGCACTGCTGTATTTTCTGCAGAGCTTCCTGAACATAACTTTCCCCAAAATCCCGCTGTCCCTGTTTATAAAGCGCCAGTATTTTTTCCAGGGGATGGCGTTTGCTGACGGCCAGTAAAAGCACATTTTTGTCCGCCTGGGCAGCTGCAGAACGATGGCTTTTTTCCAGAGCCTGCTCAATCCGGTAATTAATGTGATCAAGTTGGTTTAAAGAATTGCTCATTATGGTCTATACTGATATTTGAAAAATAACTATAAACACTCAGAGTATTGTAAATATTACGCCTGAGTAGTCTGGAATAATAAATCATTATACAGTGAACGACTATTATATAGCGAAGAATTATGGATATTACAGAACTGCTTGCCTTTAGTACCAAAAACAATGCCTCGGACTTACATCTGTCCGCAGGACTGCCGCCCATGATCCGTGTTGACGGTGATATTCGGCGGATTAACGTCCCTCCCCTGGAACATCGTGAAGTTCATGATATGGTGTACGATATTATGAACGATAAACAAAGGAAGGATTTCGAGGAATTCCTGGAAACCGACTTTTCCTTTGAAGTGCCGGGTCTGGCACGTTTTCGTGTTAATGCCTTTAACCAGAACCGTGGTGCTGGGGCGGTATTTCGTACTATTCCATCCAATGTGCTGTCTCTGGAAGAGCTGGGTTGTCCAGCCATTTTTAAAGATATCTGTGAAAACAAGCGCGGGATTGTGCTGGTTACCGGGCCTACCGGTTCCGGTAAATCCACCACCCTGGCCGCCATGATGGATCATCTGAATAATACCATTTATGAACATATTCTGACGGTAGAAGACCCCATCGAATTTGTACATGAAAGTAAAAAATGCCTGGTTAACCAGCGTGAGGTTCACCGGGATACCCTGGGATTTAATGAAGCGTTACGTTCAGCCCTGCGTGAAGACCCGGACATTATTCTGGTAGGGGAACTGCGTGACCTGGAAACTATTCGCCTGGCGCTGACCGCAGCAGAAACCGGTCACCTGGTATTTGGTACGCTGCACACCAGTTCAGCAGCTAAAACCATTGACCGTATTATTGATGTGTTTCCGGCGGCAGAAAAAGACATGGTGCGGGCCATGTTATCAGAATCTCTGCGGGCGGTTATTTCTCAGTCACTGTTAAAGAAAAATGGCGGAGGACGTATTGCCGCTCATGAAATTATGATTGGTACTCCGGCCATTCGAAACCTGATCCGGGAAGGAAAAGTGGCACAGATGTATTCGGCTATTCAGACCGGGCAGGGTATTGGTATGCAGACTCTGGATCAGTGTTTAAAAACTTTATTAGCTCAGGGGCTGATTTCCAAAGCGGATGCACAGACCTATTCTGCAAATAAAGATGACTTCCTGTAAGGTTTCAGGTAACAGGTTTATTGCTCGTAACTACTCAGCTTCAATTAGTGAACAGTAGAGTGATTGGTTGTAGGTACTGTATTTACGGGGTTTTGAAAACATGGATGTTTTCACAATCGCCAGGATAAGAACTTTTTACAAAAACAAGTTTTGAAAAGTTCTAAACCGATACATGGAGGTACTTGAACGTCCCCGAAATACAGTACCTGCAGACAATCACGGTCAGGTACACTGAATCGTTGCTATTGCTCTAATTTAAGGAATAAAGAATGGATTTTGATTCATTATTAAAATTAATGGTGCATAAAAAAGCATCAGATTTATTTATTACAGTCGGTACACCGCCGGCTATGAAGGTGAATGGTAAAATTTCGCCGGTGACTAAGAAATCGCTCAATTCAACTCAGGCACATCAGATTGTGACAGGGATTATGAATGATAAACAGCGGGCTCAGTTTGAGGCCGAGCATGAGTGTAACTTTGCTATCAGCCGTTCCGGTGTCGGCCGTTTTCGTGTCAGTGCTTTTATGCAGCGCAGCCAGGTAGGCATGGTGCTCAGGCGTATTGAAACGACTATACCGACTTACCAGGAATTACGCCTGCCGGAAACCATTAAGGATCTGGCCATGACCAAGCGGGGACTGGTTATTTTTGTTGGTGCTACTGGTTCGGGTAAATCTACTTCTCTGGCTTCCATGATCGGTTATCGAAATAAGAACGGCAGTGGTCATATTATTACCATTGAAGATCCTATTGAATTTGTGCATAACCACGACGGCTGTCTGATCACTCAGAGGGAAGTGGGTATTGATACGGACTCTTTTGAAGTGGCATTAAAAAATACCTTACGTCAGGCTCCGGATGTTATTCTGATTGGTGAAATCCGTACCCGGGAAACTATGGACCATGCCATTGCCTTTGCTGAAACCGGACATTTATGTCTGGCAACCCTGCACGCTAATAATGCTAACCAGGCACTGGATCGGATTATTAACTTTTTCCCGGAAGAGCGTAAGCCGCAGTTGTTAATGGATTTATCTCTGAATATGCGGGCATTTGTGGCGCAGCAGCTTATCCCGACCCCGGATGGCAAGGGACGTCGTGCTGCGGTTGAAATCCTGTTAAATACACCGCTGGTGTCTGATTATATTCGTGACGGTGAAATCCACAAATTAAAAGAAGTGATGAAAAAATCCCGGGAAGAAGGTATGCAGACCTTTGACCAGGCCCTGTATGATCTGTATCGCTCGGAAGCCATTACCTATGAAGATGCCCTGCATCATGCGGATTCACCCAATGATCTGCGTCTGATGATTAAACTGGGGGATGAGGAAGCTTCTGAATCCATGGGCTCCTCTCTGGCGGGGGTCAGTTTTACTGATACCCGGGAAGATCGGGGAAGTGGTGGTTTTTCACTGTAGTTTTCAGTGTCTATATCTCAAACATGGTATTGCGGGCATCTCTGTTCGCACTACTTTCTGGAGAATACAATCTCTCCGGTTTTTATAGTGTATTCCACCTGTCCCTTTAGCTCCCAGCCATGAAACGGGGTATTTTTACCTTTGCTTAAAAACTTTTCCTTTTCAACCCGCCAGTAAGCTTCAGGATCAAAAATACAGATATCGGCATCCTGCCCGGTGCTGAGTGTCCCTTCTGCAATATTAAGAATTCTGGCCGGCTGAATGGTCAGCCGGGATATGACTTCCATTAAGGACATATTCTGACTGTCGATTAGTTTTAATGCCAGGGGTAATAAAGTTTCAATCCCGCTGATCCCCGGTTCCGTTTCAGCAAAGGGAGCCAGCTTGGCATCACTGTCATGAGGCTGGTGGTCGGAGACAATGCAGCTCAATATATCAGACTGCACGCCATGACGCAGGGCTTCCATATCACGCTGGGTTCTCAGTGGTGGCAGTACATGGCAGTTGCTGTCAAAAAAGCCGATATCCATTTCAGTCAGGTGCAGGTGATGGGCCGTCACATCGGCCGTTACCGGCAGGCCGGCTTCCTGAGCCTGACGTATCAGCTGGATAGAACCGGCACTGGATAGCTGGCAGAAATGGACCCGGCCGCCAATCAGTTCAATCAGCTGTAAATCCCGGGCAATGGCGATGGTTTCAGCACTCTCTGGAATACCGGCCAGCCCCAGGCGGGTACTGACTACGCCTTCATGAGCACAGCCGTCACTGAGCCAGGGATCAAAGGGGTGAATGAATACGGTAATATTATGGCTGGCCGCATATTCCAGTGCCCGGCGCATAATCAGGGTGCTTTTAACAGGGGTCAGTGCATTGGTGGTGCCTACACAACCGGCATCTTTCAGTTCACGCATTTCACTGAGTTTTTCCCCTTTCAGCTGCTGGGTCAGTGCACTGAGGGTATAGACCTTGGCTACACCTTCAGTGGCGGCTTTAAGACGGATCAGCTTGACCATGGCGGCATTGTCGATAATGGGATTAGTATCCGGCGGGCAGCACAGTGAGGTAACACCGCCGGCAGCTGCGGCACGGGTTTCTGAAGCGATAGTGCCCTTGGTTTCAAAACCGGGTTCACGCAGTCGTACCCGCATATCCACCAGGCCGGGGCAGACTAATCTATCGGTGGCATCAATAACTTTCTGGGCTTTAAATCCATCCGGTGCCTGGCCCAGGGCCAGGATTTTACCGTTCTGAATATGGATATCGGTATGGCTATCAATCTGGTTGGCCGGATCAATAATACGGCCGTTAATAATACTGATATCCAGTTGTTCACTCTGGCGCGCCAGACTAAGTAAATGGTTGTCAGGCATCAGGCATTTACTCCTGTTCGGCTGCTGTCACTGCCTCCTGGACCCAGAGCCTGAGACATGACCGCCATGCGTATGGCGATACCATTGGTGACCTGTTCGAGAATCACCGACTGTGGTCCGTCTGCAATACTGGAGGCAATTTCAACGCCGCGGTTAATAGGTCCGGGGTGCATTACTATGGCATCAGGTTTGGCATAAGCCAGTTTTTTTTCAGTCAGGCCGTAGTGCTGATAATATTCGCCTTCACTGGGCAATAAGGCACCCTGCATGCGTTCTTTCTGCAGGCGCAGCATAATGATCACATCGGCATCCACCAGGGCTTCCTGCAGGTTGTGATAAACATGTACCCCAAAAGTATCAATACCAGTGGGGATCAGGGTTTTTGGTCCCACTACCCGGATTTCACTGACTCCCAGGGTAGTGAGTGCATGCATTTCTGAACGGGCCACACGGGAATGCAGAATATCGCCGACAATAACGACTTTTAAATTGGCAAAGTCTTTTTTGTGCCGGCGAATGGTAAACATATCCAGCATGGCCTGGGAGGGGTGGGAATGGCAGCCGTCTCCGGCATTAATAACACTGATGTGTGGTGACACATGCTGAGCAATAAAATGTGCCGCCCCGCTCTGATTATGACGTACCACAAACATGTCGCAGTGCATGGACTCCAGGTTATGCAGCATATCCAGCAGGCTTTCGCCCTTTTTGGTGGCAGAGGTATTAATATTAATATTCAGAACATCGGCTGACAGGCGTTTGGCAGCTAATTCAAAGGTAGTTCGGGTACGGGTACTGGCTTCAAAAAACAGGTTGACAATGGTTTTGCCCCGCAGCAGTGGTACTTTTTTAACGGCCTGTTCCTGAACATTGGCAAAAGGTTCAGCTGCATCGAGAATACTGATCAGATGCTGGCGCTTAAAGCCTTCTATGGAAAGAAAATGCTTGAGTCGTCCCTGTTCGTCAAGCTGTATATTTTTGGTGATCATGTAAGGTTCTCAACAGGTTTTTCTACCAGGGTCAGCTGCAATGGCTCAGGCCCGGTCAGCTTGACTTGCTGATCAGGCTTTAGGCTGATTTTCTGACCGGTAATTTCAGCACAGATCGGAAGTTCACGTTCGCCCCGATCCAGCAGTACGGCCAGAGTCACAGAGGCCGGTCGGCCGTAGTCAAAAATTTCGTTAAGTGCGGCGCGAATGGTGCGGCCGGTAAACAGGACATCGTCAATCAGGATAATGTGTTTATCATCCAGTCCGGCAGGCAGTTGTGAGGGCTTTACCTCGGGATGCAGGCCGATCTTGGTGAAGTCATCACGATAAAAGGAGATATTCAGGCTGCCCAGCGGGGTGGGCAGGTTGAGGCGCTGATAAATTTTTTCGGCAATCCAGAAACCGCCGGTGTGGATGCCGATCATGACCACATCCTCAGGATCCAGATTTTGCAGCTTCTGGCTGATCCCGGTATACATCTGCTCCAGCAGCTGTTCCAGATTAAGGTTCATTTCAGAGTGGGTCATTAAATTATATCCAGTTATTGGTGTTTTTGTCGCTAGTCCGTATCAGGGAAGGGGTATGGCTTGCTGAAGACGCCGTCAATCCATCCATGGAGGCTTTTCGTCGACGTCCTGTCTCCGAAACTTCATCAAGCCATACCCCTTCCCTGATACTCAGAGGTAAACAATTACTAAAAAATATAAACCTGCCTGTTGTCAGCTTTTAAAAACTATTCAGCCAGCCCTGTAAAATCAGCTGAGCGGCCACCTGGTCAATATCATGTCCCTGTTGCTGATGTTTTTTTACTTTTTTTCCCGGTCTGCTTTTACGCCGGGGGGAAGTAATGCCGTCATAGCCCAGCATTTCGCTGGCTTCACGGGAGGTCAGGCGTTCATCCATATAGTGTACGGGAAGATTGTACCGCTCATTGAGCTGATTGCCAAAAATTTTTACAGCCCTGGTGGTTTCCTGTTCTTCGCCGTCCATGGTCAGGGGCAGACCAATCACCAGGGCTGTCGGATGCCACTGCCTGATAAGCTGTTCAATGCCGTCCCAGTCAATGCGTTTCTGGTGTGAGATCAGAGTGGTCAGGGGAGTGGCGGTATTGGTCAGGCGCTGGCCGACGGCTATGCCTATTTTATTGCTGCTGTAGTCAAAACCCAGAAAGGTGCTGTGAGGTGGGTAATCAGTACTCTGCTCAGGCATGACCAATGTCACCGGAGATTAAATGGATATCAATACCCAGTTTTTCGGCGGCCCTTTCCCAGCGTTGTTCAGACGGGGTATTAAACAGGATATCATTGTCCGCAGGGACATTAAGCCAGGAGTTTTCCTGCATTTCCCGTTCAATCTGTCCCTCGCTCCAGCCGGCATAGCCCAGGGTGACCAGAAAGTTGTCCGGGCCCTCACCATCCGCAATGGCCTGCAGGATATCTTTGGAAGAGCTGAGGGAGAGTTTGTCATTGATTTTCAGAGACTGTCCCCAGCTGGCAGAACGGTTTTCACTGGAATGCAGGACAAAACCATGTTCAGTATCCACCGGGCCACCCAGATAAACCGGAATGCCTGCAAAGTGTTCGGATAAAGTCTGAGTTTTTACTGGAATATCCAGCTGCTTGAGTAATTTACCAAAGGATACTTCAACAGGGCGGTTGATGGTCAGTCCCATGGCGCCTTTTTCGGTATGCTGACAGATAAAACTCACGGATTTTTCAAACATTGGATCCATCAGTCCCGGCATGGCAATAATTAAATGATTGGTCAGGTTCATTAGATATTAAGCTGCCTTGCTTGATTATTTAGTAACTATTCAGTGTATCTGACCGTGACTGTCTGCAGGTACTGAATTTCCAGGGGCGCTCAAGTACCTCCATGTATCGCTTTGTGAAAACATCCATGTTTTCAAAACCCTGTAAATCCAGTACCTACAGCCATTCACTCTACGTTACTTTAATTCATACTGAGTAGTTACATTATTTATAAGAAAAACGGTTTCCCGAACCATGAGAAAACTGCCAGGTTCGGGTAATAACCAGACGATTATTACCCTGTAAAACATCTTTGGGTACTTTGGCAAACGGGGCTGCCAGTTCAACAATACGTCGTGCGGCATCATCCAGAACCTTATGGCCGGAGGATTTGCTGATTTTAACATTAATAATATTGCCATCAGGACTCAGTGCCACGGTCAGGATCAGCTGCCCTTCCAGTTTCTGACGTCTTGCCTCATCAGGATAGTTGAGATTTCCGAAACGTTCAATTTTTCTGGTCCAGGCTTTCAGATACATGGCGTCCGGTGTGCGCCGGGTGGACGCAGTAATATAAGTAGCTTTGGGACGTTTGGCATACATTTTCTGCTGTTCGTCCAGTTCGGCTTCCATATCCACAATTTGCTTCTGCAGATCCGCTACATAATCGGCCACCAGGTCCGGTTTGTTTTTAGGTATCGGCTTTTTCTTTTTAACCAGCTTAGGTGCTTTCTTTCTGGCCGGTTTATTAACGGACAATATGGATTTCTTTTTGGGCTTTATCGGTTCCGGAGCGGGAGCAACAGAAGGTTTGTCCTTAACAAAATTACCTTCGCTGGGGGTTTCACCGGGGTTTTTACTGGTTGGACGGGTTTTGTGTTTGACATTGCCGCCGCCGATCTGATCGGCCTGAGCCAGAAAATCAGGGTTTTCAGGAGCTTTTTCTGCTTTGGTTTTAACCAGAACAATATCCAGGGTCTGACTGGTACGGGGTTTGGGTGGGTCAGGCATATGGAAGCTGACACCAAAGATAATAGCCGCATGCACCAGCACAGTAATAAAAAATGCAGTAAGCAGAATTTCGTTATGCTGTGTTCGGGATTGCAGATAAGGCGGTTTTATATGTGCCATAGATTAAAACTATTCAGGCCCTGGCGGTATTAGTCTTTATTAATAACTGGGTAATTATACCGCTTAGCAAACCAAGTAGCACGGCAAAAGTTATGAAAACCGGTAATAGTTTGAATAATCCGGGATGAGGGATAAAAAAGTACCAGGCCACCAGAAACTGGCCGCAGATATGACTGACAGAGGCAATCAGCGCATAGCCGACTGCCGTGGGCTGATATTGTAAGTGTTGTCTAAAAGGCCATTGAACAATGATAAGACTGGCCAGGCTCAGCAGAGCGCCTGACAGGCTAAGTAAAAAAGTCGGTGAGAGAAAGGAACCCAGCAACAGACTGCTGATCAGCACCCGCAGCAGGCTGACCTGCAGGGCGGTCTGCCAGCCGTAACGGATAAAACAGAATAAGGTGATCACATTGGCCAGGCCGGGCTTGATGCCGGGCAGAGGACTGGGAAAAGCGGATTCAATAATATGAATGCTTATGGCCAGGGCGGCCAGCAGGGCAATACGGTGATCGTCATGGCGGGTGGTAAAATGCAACTGCATTAGTGCTCTCCTGCCAGGGCATCAAAGGGTTCCGTGCCATTCCCGGAATTACTTTTTACTGCAATACTGATGCGGTTAGGCAGACAGGCCGTGGTATCGCCTGGAGTGCTTAACCAGCCGTGAAATACGCAAAACTGGTTCCGGCAGGAAGAGTGAATAAAGCGTGCCTTACCCTGACTGATTTCAATAATACTTTTGCCTCTGCGCCCATCCAGTTCCAGCAGCCGGTTCTGATTCAGCGGATACTGAAGTGGTGCCTGAGTATCAATCTGTACCACCAGGTAATCCGCCTTGCCGCTGGACTGGTTAAACCACAGGCGATTATACACCCAGAACAGCAGTACGATAGTCAGAACCAGAATAACCAGGTCAGCACTGTTTAAACGGAGTCTGAAAGTACTGGATAATGTTTGCTGGTCGGGCTTCATTTCAAGAGTTATTTCTGGTTTGCAGTATTATTCTGCTGTGCAGCAGAAACGTGTTTTTTATCCTTTAGTATAACGACCGGATAATCAACCCTGAGCTGTAGACGGGCGGCCATGTCAGGGGAAATATAAAGACGGTTATCTGAAGCCATAATCAACAGGTGTTTTATACCCATTTTTCGTGCAATATCCAGGGCAAGTTCAGGGCCGGCCAGAAAAATGGCCGTGGCTGCAGCATCGGCTTGCCCAGCATCAGTATCCAGAATGGTCACCGCCCTGACACCCTGACCGGGATAACCCGTGCGGGGATCAATAATATGATGATAGTGATGATTATTGAAGGTAAAAAACCGTTCATAATCACCGGAGCTAAACAGGGCTTCGCCATTATGCAGATCAATGGCGGCCAGAATAGCAGGCTGGGCCGGATCCAGTGTATTCTGAGGGTTTTTAATGCCGATATGCCAGGAGGTTGAGGTGCCGGCCAGGGCTTTGGAGCCAATGGCTTTTAAATCGCCTCCGGCATTAATCAGGGCATTATTAATATGATAGCGTTTAAGAATGGCGAGCATTTTTTCAATGGCCACGCCCTTGGCATAGGCACCAAAATCCAGGCTGACAGCAGGATTATCCGATTGCAGAAAATAAGTGTTATCTGCTGTGTGTGTCAGTTTTAAATCATTCATTCGGGGATGACTTTTCACGATTTTCTGTATTTTTCGGGGATCAGGCAGGGAAAAGTTAAACTTTTCATCTTCCAGTTTATCAAACTGCCAGAGCCGGATAAGTTTGCCAATGGCCGGGTTAAACAGGCCATTACTTTGTTCTGACAGCTGACTGCTTTGTGGAATTAAGTTGGCCAGTTCCTTAGAAACGGGAATGGCCTGTAAAGAAGGCAGTTGACGATTTACCGAGGCCAGTTCACCGCCCTGCCAGGGATGCCAGAGCCGGTGCAGCCGGTCAAATTCATGGCTGACGGCATTAATGGCGGCCTGTGCCTGTTCAGGCTGGTCGGTAATAAGGCTGATATCAATCAGGGTGCCGAAGGCAAATAACTGCTGCTGGTAAAGTTTAGCGGAAGGAGCCTGATGGCAGGCAGCAGGCAGTAGCAGAACACAGATAATCAAGAGGCTTGTACGGCAAAAAACAAGTACTTTGCCAGGTAATTTATCAGTATTGGGACCAGACATTAATGAGCCAGTTTCTGTTCAATCTCATCCATCAGCAGGGCGCTGATATTCAGATCATACAGTTTATCCAGTTCACGTATACAG
This sequence comes from Gammaproteobacteria bacterium, assembly GCA_027012135.1. Lineage (GTDB taxonomy): Bacteria > Pseudomonadota > Gammaproteobacteria > GRL18 > GRL18 > JANELJ01. Next base: position 15,581 of record JALUZF010000221.1, on the reverse strand, counting down.
GTCGGGCTGGTGACATTGATTTCAGTGACATAATCACCAATAACATCCATACCGACAAACAGCAGACCCATCTGCTTTAGACAGGGAGCCACCTGTTCACAAAGCCAGTAATCCCGTTCAGTTAAGGGTATGCCCACACCGCTGCCCCCGGCCGCCAGATTGCCACGGGTTTCCCCTTCTGGTGGGATACGGGCCAGAGCATAATCCACCGGGGTACCGTTGATAATTAAAATTCGCTTGTCACCCTGGGTAATTTCAGGGATAAAACGCTGGGCCATAATATATTCAGTGCCATGGCGGGTCACGGTTTCCAGAATAACATTTAAATTCGGATCATTTTCCATAACCCGGAAAATGGAATGACCACCCATGCCTCCAAGAGGTTTGATAATAATATCTTTATACTGCAGTAAAAACTGTTTGAACTGATCCTTATTGCGACTGACCAGGGTGGGAACAGTGCATTGTGGAAACTGCAGGGTAAACAGTTTTTCATTAGCGTCCCGCAGGGAGCGTGGCCGGTTGACAATCAGGCTGCCCTGCTGCTCAGCCAGTTCCAGGATATAGGTGGCATAAATGTATTCCATATCAAAAGGCGGGTCCTTGCGCATTAAAATCACATCCAGCTCAGCCAGTTCCAGGTTCTGTGCTTTGGATAAAAAACGATACCAGTTGTCAGGGGCGTCTTCGAGCTGCAGTCGGCGGCTACTGGCCCAGGCCGTATTATCCTGAATAAACAGACTGGACATTTCCATATAATGGATTTCATAGCCGCGTTTCTGTGCCTCAAGCAGCATGGCGAAACTGCTGTCTTTTCTGGTGTTAATGGCTGCAATGGGATCCATTACAATGCCAAGGCGGATGGTCATAGCTATTCCTTAGTTTATGCGAGACTTATGCGAGAGTCATACGGGATTTTGTTGGTCTATTTTAACCGTACACAGTCTCATGTAAAAAGGAATTTATAGCACAAAGTAATTTTTATAGGTAATTTATAAATTTTGCACTATACTTTTTTATTAATAGCCGGGTCAGCCTTAAGGTTGTTTTTTATTTTTATGATGTACTTTTTATAAATAGTTTAAGCTCTAATTGTTAACAAAAGCCTGTTTGTTAAGGCTTTTTGGTATAAGAAAAGCATACTGTTGTCAATAGATAATAAAAAATATTCCTTGTTTTATAATGTGTTACACAGTTTTGTTAAAAAAGCCATTAATCTATGTGGAATACCGGCTAAAGTTGTGCTAAAAGTACTCTTTGCATGCACACAATTGTGTTATGCCTGTTGTTTTGCAGGCGTGTTTTGCAAGCACTCAAGTCATGGAAGGCCTCAGTCGTTTATCAATCATTTGAAAGGCTATAAGCAATGGATATGTCAGGAGACTAGCCTGTATAACTTTAATGGAAAATACCATAATATTAGAACTACTTTTTATGTTTAAGTTTAATTTATTTTTGCTGCAATTTGCTGGGGGATAAGTGGGAACATCTGATACCAATCTTCTTGATGGCCTGAAAGTCATGGTCATTGACGATAGTAAAACCATACGTCGTACTGCTGAAACCCTGTTAAAAAAATCCGGTTGTGAAGTGGTGACGGCTGTTGACGGTTTTGAAGCTCTGTCAAAAATCCTTGAACATCGTCCCGATATCATTTTTGTTGATATTATGATGCCCAGGCTGGACGGCTATCAAACCTGCGCTCTGATTAAAAATAATAAAATGTTTAAAGATATTCCGGTTATTATGCTGTCCAGTAAAGACGGCCTGTTTGACCGGGCCCGTGGACGGATTGTGGGTTCAGAGCAATATCTGACCAAGCCTTTTACCAAAGATGAGCTTCTGGGCGCTATTACCCGTTATGTTAATAAAGCTTAAAGAGTTTGTTAATTTAGTTAACAAGAAACAAAATAATAATATAAAACAATAATAGAGAGATATTAATATGGCACATATTCTCGTTGTGGATGATTCACCGACAGAAACACACATCATTTCTTCTGCACTGGAAAAACAGGGTCACCGGATTTCGGTGGCTGTGGATGGTAAAGACGGTGTTGAGAAAGCCACGCAGCTTATGCCTGACCTGATTTTAATGGATGTGGTCATGCCTGAACTAAATGGTTTTCAGGCTACCCGACAATTGAGGAATCAGTCTGAAACGGCCAATATTCCGGTTATTATGGTGACGACCAAGGATCAGAAAACCGATAAAATGTGGGCAGAACGACAGGGTGCCAAGGGCTATGTTACCAAGCCATTTGTGGAAAATGACTTAATTGATGAAGTAAATCGTTTATTAGTCAGTTAATGTCCCCTGGAAAAAAATCAATGAATTTTGAACCTCAAAACCCTGCTGAAATCATTCAGCTGCTGCAGGAAATGGAAGCCTGGAGCAGAACGCATGCCGCACCATTGCCGCTGGAAGAAGAAATCAAAAATCTGTGGTCAGGGATTGGTTTTCGTATTGGCAAGCACCGCTTTGTCGCGCCCATGCAGCATGTTCGGGAAATTATGAAATATCCACAGGTATCTCAGGTGCCTGGAAGCAAAGAATGGGTTCGGGGAATTGCCAATATTCGCGGTAACCTGCTGCCGATTTTTGATTTGCAGGGGTTTCTGTCTCAGACAGTAACCCCTGTGAGAAGGGAAACCCGTATTCTGGCCATAGCCAGAGACAAGTTAAATGCCGGTCTGATTGTGGATGAAATTTACGGTATGAAACACTTTGACCAGGAATTGTTTGATGTGCGTATGCAATATGATGTGAAGTGGCATAACTATATGCAGGGCGGTTATGACATTAATGGTGAAAGCTGGGTGGTGTTTAATCTTAACAAACTTATTGAGGGTCAGGACTTTCTTAATGTGGCTCTCAAATAACGGGCAGTAGCCACAGGCATAACAAACCAGTTTAAATAATAAATACTACAAAAATTCATAGTGATGATTTAGGAGCCGATTTAAAATGCAAGGTGAAACTACAAACAGAAAGAGAGTCTATGTGCCCTTTACACTCCTGGTGGTGCTCGTGGTGGCCATGGTGATTGTCTACTGGATGGCCTTTACCAAGGAAAACCGTGACACCCAATACCTTTCCCTTGTGACGGAACAGAGGGTTTTATCCCAGGGACTGGCTAAATCGGCAACTCTGGCTGCAGCCGGAAATGAAGATGCTTTCAGTAAGCTCAAAAAATATCAGAAAGAATTCAGTAAAAATATGGGGCCCCTTAAGGCGGTTGATCCTGAAACTGGGGAAAGCACCCTGCCGCCGTCTGCTCTGGAAGCATATAACCGATTAAACAATACGTGGCGGGATTACAATAAACACATTAATACGGTGTTAAACAGTCGGGAAACCATTCTTATCCTGTCTGAAGACATTAAGGTTATTAATGAGCAAATGCCGGATATGCTTAATGCGACCAACGAAGTGGCTGAAATTCTGGTGGAAGCCAATGCTCCGACTCGCCAGGTTTATCTGGCTACCCAGCAGTTAATGTTCATTGAACGAATCTCCGGCAATATTTCAGCTATGATGTCCGGCAGCAGTGATGCAGCGCAAAGTGCACAACGTTTTGGTCTGGATACAGCAACCTTTAAACGGGTGCTGGATGCTCTGTTAAACGGCAGTAAAATGCTGGGTGTCGAAAAAGTTGATAATCCTGAAGCCGTTGAACTGCTAATGGAAATCTCCAGTATGTATGACAGTATTAAAACTAAAGTGGCTGATATTCTGGAACGCTCCCCGGAAACTTTTGAAATTAATAATAGTGCCATGGTATTGTACAGCAACTCAGACATACTGCTGGAACAGATCAGTCTCCTGGGTGAAACTTATCAGGAAGCGGTAGCTAATGATACCACCCTGTCAGTGATCGGGAATATTCTGGCTGGTTTGACGGTCTTTATGTTCTTTATGATTGGCGCCCTGCTGATTTCCCAGGAAAAACGTATTGCCCGGGAAACCGAGGAACAGCGTAATGAAATTGAGGCTCAGAATAATAAAAACGAAGCGGCCATTATGCGGCTGCTGGATGAAATGGGTGCACTGGCCGATGGTGATCTGACTGCACATGCCACTGTAACGGAAGATATTACCGGAGCCATTGCTGACTCCATTAACTATACTATTGACGCTTTAAGGAATCTGGTTACCCAGATTAATGATACCACGGTACAGGTATCGTCTGCGGCTCATGAAACACAGGCAACAGCGATGCATCTGGCAGAAGCCAGTGACCAGCAGGCTGCGCAGATCACAACAGCCAGTTCTGCGGTTAACCAGATGGCGGCTTCCATTGAAGAAGTTTCTGCCAATGCTAATGACCTGGCTAATGAAGCGAGCAAATCGGTTGAAATTGCGAACAAGGGTTCCATGGTGGTACAGGATACCATCAGCGGCATGGATACCATTCGTGAACAGATTCAGGAAACCTCCAAACGGATTAAACGTCTGGGTGAATCCTCTCAGGAAATTGGTGATATCGTTGAAATTATTAACGATATTTCTGAACAGACTAATATTCTGGCCTTAAATGCGGCTATTCAGGCGGCCATGGCGGGTGATGCCGGTCGAGGCTTTGCGGTCGTTGCGGACGAGGTTCAGCGACTGGCGGAACGTTCCGGTAATGCCACCAAGCAGATTGAAGCACTGGTTAAAACCATTCAGGCAGATACCAATGAAGCTGTTATTTCCATGGAGCGCAGTACCTCAGAAGTGGTTCAGGGAGCCCGCCTGGCACAGAATGCGGGTGCCGCACTGGAAGAAATTGAACATGTATCCTCCTCACTGGCAAAACTGATTCAGGCCATTTCAGATACCACCAGACAACAGTCCATTGCAGCGGTCAGTATTTCTGACTCAATGAACGTGGTACAGGAAATCACCACGCAGACATCAGCGGGTACTAATGAAACAGCCGCATCCATTGGTAATCTGGCAGAACTGGCTAATGAACTGAGACAATCGGTTGCCGGCTTTACCTTACCCAGCAATGATGAAGATTAATTATTATCCGGATACTTTCCAGCACTTTGTAGTCATTGTATTTTTAAAAGGGCAGAAACTAATGGATAAATCGGGGAAACAAACGGGTTAATGGTGGCATTAAATAATACCCTGTTAAACTTTGAGCAAATGGATGAAACTCAGTTTCAGTGCTGGACAAATCTGCTTGAAGACAGAACCGGTATGCACCTTCCAAAAGAACGCCGTTCATTTCTTGAAACCAGCCTTGGCCTGAGAATGAAAGAAATTGGTATGCATGATTATGCGGCCTATTATGAACATTTGCAGTCCGAGCGTTATGGACAGAGAGAATGGTTGACCCTGGTGGATCGATTAACGATTCATGAAACCCGTTTCTTTCGTCATCAACCCTCTATTGATGTTCTTGAACAGGTTATTTTGCCCGAACTGTTTGCTTCAGAGCCGCAACGAAACAAACTGCAGATCTGGAGTGCCGGATGTTCAACTGGAGAAGAAGCCTATACCCTGGGAATGGTGGCTGATCAGTTTATCAGGCAACAGGTTCCTTATGCCCAACAGAGCAGAAACTGTTACCTCGCGGTAATGGGAATGGACATCAGTGTCCCGGCACTGGTCAATGCCCGCAAGGCAATCTATGACAAATACAAGGTCAGATATGTTCCGGAAGACTATCTGGAGTATTATTTTGACAGACAGCAGGATGGACGTTACCAGGTCAGGGATGAACTGAAAAAAAGAGTCTGTTTTGTACCCTTTAATATTATTGATATGAAAAAAGTACTGCTGGAACCTATGGATATTATTTTCTGCCAGAATGTATTGATCTACTTTAATCGGGAACGACGTAAGCAGATTATTGAGCAACTGGTAAAACGACTGAAAAGCGGGGGATTTCTGGTGCTTGGTGCCGGTGAAGCACTGACCAGTTCCCATGCAGAACTAAAAAAAATAGATTTTACAAACGCCCTGGCATTTGTAAAAAAATAGTAGCTATTCAGTGTTATTTGAGCACTGTAGAGTGACGGGTTGCAGGTACCGCCTTTCCGGGGTTTTGAAAACATGGATGTTTTCACAATCACCAGGATAAGAACTTTTTTACAAAATCAAATTTTGTAAAGTTCTAAACCGATACATGGATGTACTTGAGCGCCCCCGGAAAGGCGGTACCTGTAACCCGTCACGGCCAGACAACTGAATTGTTAAAAAAATAACGAAAATAATTATAAGTGACTATAAAGATACATTAAAAAATGTATCGAACACTAAAACTGTGGAGCAAAAATGGCGACCGATTTTGAACATGGCGGCCTGAAATGGGTAATTGATGAGATTTACGAAAGTCTCAAACAGGCTCGTGTACATTTTGAATCTTTTGTTGAGGATGATGAAGACAGTTCTCAACTGCAGTTTTGTACCACTTATCTGCACCAGGTTTCCGGCAGTCTGAATATGCTTGAACTGGGTGGTGCTGCACTGCTCAGTGAAGAAATGGAACAGCTTTCACAGGCTATATATGATGATAAGGTTGTACGCAGGGAAGACAGTTTTGAAGTATTAATGCGGGCCCTGATACAATTGCCCGATTACCTGGAGCGTCTGGAACGCGGTGCCAGGGATCTGCCTATGGTACTGCTGCCATTATTAAATGATCTGCGGGCATCCAGAGGTGAACAGCTACTGACTGAAGGGGCACTTTTTTCTGCCGATCTCAGTCTGGATAAAATATCGCCGGAACCAGACAATGGCATTGATCCGGGGCAACTGGCAAAAAAGATCCGCCATCATTTCCATCTTGGCTTACTGGGCTGGTATCGTGACAGTAACAGTCTGACCAGTTTAAATAAAGCCAGAAAAGTTGTTTCCAAACTTAAAGAAACCTCAAAAACCGTCAGTTTCTACCAGCTGTTCAGTCTCCTGGAAGCCTTTATTGAAGGTATGATGGATAAGGGGATTGAACCCAGTGCCTCAACCAAGTTATTGTTGGGACAGGCTGATCGCTATATTAAACAGTTAATAGACAGCGGTGAGTCCACTGAACACTTTAGCGAAGAGCTTGAGCAGGATTTATCCAGTCTGAAAAAAAATCTGCTGTTTTATATTGCCCATAGTAAAAATCCAGGCAGCTCTACTGGTGGCCCCCTGGTTGAGGCAGTTAAGGAAACCTATCATCTGGCGGATATTATTCCGGATGAAGATGAACTTGAAGATGCCAAAGCCAGTATGGGCGGAGCCAATGCAGAGCTTATGCAGGCCGTTACCGATGTTATTGCTTCTGATTTAAATTATGTTAAGGAACAGCTGGATGTTTATGTGCGTAATTACCGGGAAGATAAGGCTCCGGTAGAGAACGAACAGCAGCAGGAAGATTTGCGGGCCATTATCGGCATTATGTCACAGATATCCGATACCCTGGCCATGCTGGGGCAGAGTGCCCCTAGAAATGTATTACAGGAAAAAGTTGAATTATTAAAAGCCATTATTAACGGAGAAGAAGATTCAACCCGGGAGGTAATGGACGGTGTAGCCAGCGCCCTGTTGTTTGTAGAATCCGCTTTGGCCAATATGGGACAGGGTGGTTTGTTTGCCGGTTCTGATGATGAATCAGTGGACCTGTCGCAGATGGAAATCTCCGAACAGGAAAAACAGCAGCTCTCAAACAGTGTTATCAGTGAGTCAAAAACAGAACTGCAGAAAGTTAAGGAAAATATTATTGCTGTTTTTGATGGTCATGAAGATGGTGAAGACAGCGAGTCACTGCAAAAACATATTGATGCGGCCAGTAACGGCCTGCTCAGTATTGCCGGTGTACTGGATATGCTGGACAGGACACAGGGCAGTCAGATAGTTAAGGACAGCGCCGAATATGTGGCCGGTAATTTACTGCAGGATAATAAGCTGCCTCCCAGGGAGCAACAGCAATATCTGGCCGATACCATTACGGCTATTGAATATTATCTGGATGCCATTCTGGAACAACAGCATGATTTGTCCATTATTGAAAGTGTGGCTCGTTCCGGTATTGATAAATTACTGGGTCGTGAGCCAGAACAGACTGAAGAAGAAACAGAACTCAGTCAGGCGCTGTTTACCTGGATGGATGATGTGGCCAGTACCCGGTCCAGGGAAAAACTGTTAACTATTATTGCTTCTGTGGCTGAACAGGTAAAACTGCTGCAACATGACAAGGCAGAAGATATTGCGCACCAGATGAAATCCATGATTAGTCTGGTAGGTAATAATCAGACTGCTCTGAATGATGATATTTCCAGTACCCTGCGCTGGGCAACAGAAACGCTTAACCGTATTATCCAGACAGCGGCAGTTAAATCTGCTGCCGGTGATACTGATATAGCACAGTCACCTGTTGAAAATTTATCAGATGATACTGCTGATGCAGCTCCTGGTTTAGACGAACTCACTCCTGATATAGAAGAAAACCATGATGTGGATGAAGTTGAAATAGATGTTCAGGAAGCAGGTGTTCAGACCGAAGATCATATAGAACAGATTACAGATGAAACTTCAGATGAAGAGCTTCAGAATGAACAAACTGTTCCTGATGCTGAACTGGAAAATGATCCGGCTAATGAGTATCCGGACATAAAAAAACTGGAAACCTCAGATGATATCGATCCGGAAATTATGGAGATCTTTATAGAGGAAGCCCAGGAAGAAAGTGTAAAAATTTCAGATCTGTTCCCAAAATGGCGAGAAAACCATGAAGATATGGAGTTGCTGAAAGAAATCCGCCGCTCTTTTCATACCCTCAAGGGCAGTGGTCGTCTGGTCGGTGCTTATGAAATGGGCGAATTTGCCTGGGCCTACGAAAATATGCTCAATCGGATTATTGATAATTCCATTGTAGTTAATGAGTTGTTAAAGCAGACCATTGACACTGGAATTGAGATGTTACCGGAAATTATTAATGCCTTTGAGCAGCAGCGCCTTTCCAATGTTGAATCTTCCCGGCTGGCTGCTTATGCACATATTTTAAGTAAGGGTGATTCCTTTAATATTAACTGGTTAACAGCAGGTCAGGCAAAAGCAGAAGACGCTTTAGAAGATCGGGCAGAATGTTCCACAGAAGAAAGTTCAGAGGCAGTTACTGAAGCAGAAGAACCTATGCCTGAAGAATCTCAGGAAGCACTGGAAGTCAGTGCAGATGAGTCACAGGAGCAGGCAGAAGAAGCTCTGGATCCGGTATTGCTGGAAATATTTGCTAATGAAGCCGCTGGTCATATTGAAAATATAGAACAGTATATTGAGCAGTGTCATCAACATAATGATGTCTGCTACCCTGACGATGTCCTGATCCGTAGTCTGCACACCCTGCGAGGTAGTGCACATATGGCGGATATTCATGCTATTGGTAATGTCAGTGAACTGATGGAAAAAGTGGTCAGGGCAATTGTCGAGAAAGGTCAGAAGATAGAACCATCACTGGTAGCTCTGCTGGCAGAGACCTGTCAGTTCTGTTCTGCTTCATTGCAGTACCTGACAACGGAACATAGCCTGCCGGAAGAAAATACCGATCTTCAGGAGCGCATTGAAGATGTACTGGAACAGGTAAAACACCTTGAAAACCTGCTGGAAGAAGATGAAGACATTGATGAAACAGTCAGTGTCTCCGAAGAGATGCTGGATAATCTGGAGGAACAGGAACAGGAACAGGAACAGGAACAGGAACAGGAAGTCAGCGAACCGACTTCAAATCAATATGATGATGAATTACTGGAAATATTTATTGAAGAAGGTGAAGAACTGCTTAATTCCAGTGAGCAGGCCTTAAATACTTTAAACAGTAATCACCAGGATCAGGAGGCAATGAACCGCCTGCTGAGAGATATGCATACCCTTAAAGGCGGCGCCAGAATGGCGGGTGTAATAGCCATTGGCGATCTGACCCATAGCTTTGAAAGTAAGCTGGAACAGTTTACTAAGGGTGAAATCAGCTTTGCGCCTCAGCATATTGAAGTTCTGCAAACGGTACACGATCACCTTTGCACCATGCTGGAAAGGTTAAAATCCGGTCAGCCAGTAGAGGACTTACCTGAACTTATTAGTGAGCTGGACAATATCAGTGATATAGAAGCGCTGGTATCTGAGCAGGGTACAGAAGAATCTGTTGAAACCGTTGAGCATGGTGATACCAAAAATCTGGCAGAAACAGAAAGCAGCATAGCAGATATTGAGCAGAAAGCTGCTGAAGGCTATATATCTGAAGGCTCCGACGAAGCAGACACTCAAATTGAAAAACAGTCCGGTACACTTGAATATGATGATGAGCTGCTGGTGATCTTCCTGGAAGAAGCCCAGGAGTTAATGAATTCCACCGATGCATCACTGGCCCATCTTAAAGATAATCCGGATGATGCCGGCCGCTTAAAAGAACTTCTGCGGGATCTGCATACCCTTAAAGGGGGTGCCCGTATGGCGGGCATTGATCCCATCAGTGATCTGACTCATAACCTCGAGAGCCAGCTGGAACATATTACGGAACATAACCAGTCACCGGAACCGGTCTTTTTTGATTTGTTATACCAGGCTCACGATGCGCTCAGTGAAATGCTGGATGATCTGAAATCCGGAAAACCGGTACAGGCCAATGAACAATTACTGGAACGTGCCGAAGCCATTGCCAGTGGAGAAATAACATCTCTGGAAACTGAGCAAGCAGAAGAAAGCCTGGAAGAGAGTGTCAACGGTGAAGCTCAGGCTGAATCTGAACAGGAAGAAGCACAGCCGGAAGCTGAAACTACTGCTCATGAAACTACAGCAGAAGAATCTGCAGATGTGGAACTTTCTACAGAGGAGGTGTCAGTTTCTGATTTATCTACTTCTGGTACAGTCGTTCAGGACAGTGAAGCCGGCGAACTGGCGCAGACTATTCTGGGTACTGAGCCTGAGCAGGAAGAACCGGAAGCTCTGGTGGAGCAGAAAGCACCTGAGCCGCATAAAAAAACTGAACGTGTCAGAGTCAGTGCAGATCTGCTTGATGAGCTGGTTAACTATGCTGGTGAAGTTAGTATTTACCGCTCCCGTCTGAACCAGGGTAATACCGAGTACCAGACGGCCCTGGAAGAAATGAACAGCACCATTATCCGTTTGCGGGAACAGCTGCGGCGTTTTGAAATGGAAACAGAAGCACAGATTCAGTCACGTCGTGATCAGGCTGAATCCCTGGGTTATGAGCGTTATGAAGAGTTTGATCCTCTGGAATTTGACCGCTTCTCCAATATGCAGCAGATCACCCGAGCAATGGCAGAAACCGTGGCGGATCTGGATAATATTGAAAACTCCATGACCAATCTTAACAGTGAAGCTGAAACACTGTTAATCCAGCAGGGCCGGGTCAATACTGATCTGCAGGAAGGGCTGATGAGAACCCGAATGGTTCCCTTTAAAAGTCAGCTGTCCCGCTTTAGACGAATTGTCCGCCAGACAGCACAGGAACTGAACAAAAAGGTCAATTTTGTACTGTCTGGTGAAAATCAGGAAATTGACCGTCGGGTACTGGAAAAAATTATGGCCCCTCTTGAACATATGCTCAGAAATGCCATCGCGCACGGTATTGAAACACCGGAACAGCGCCTGGCAGCGGGTAAACCTGAAGCCGGTAATCTGCAACTGGTTATTGGCCGGGATGGTTCGGAGATAGCAATCAGGGTCATTGATGATGGTACCGGGATTGACATTGAAGCGGTCAGAAACAAGGCTATTGAACAGGGGCTGATGGTTGAAGATGCCAGACTGAATACCGATGATATTATGCGTTTTATTATTGAGTCTGGTTTCAGTACCGCATCGGAAGTCAGCCAGATTGCCGGTCGCGGTGTCGGAATGGATGTGGTTAATAATGAAATCAAGCAGCTCAATGGTACCCTGGAGATCAGCTCAGAACCCGGTAAAGGATCGGTTTTTGATATTCACATGCCCCTGACCATGTCGGTCAGCCGGGCATTGATGGTGCAGGTGGGCGATGAAATATTTGCTATACCGCTGGTTGGTATTGAAAATATTATCCGTGAAAGCCATGATGTACTGAAAAAACTGACGGAAGGTAACAATACCTGGTATCAGTGGCATGATGAAAAATACCAGTTTATGCACCTGGGTACGGCGCTGGGTATTAATAAACCTTCCTTGCCTGGAGAAAAAAATAAATCGCCTATTTTACTGGCTCGTTCCGGTGAGCACCGGGTTGCCCTGTTTGTGGATGCCCTGATGGGTAGTCGTGAAATTGTAGTAAAATCCGTCGGGCCTCAGCTCAGCACAGTAAAAGGCGTTACGGGAGCGACCATTCTTGGTGATGGTAAAATTGCCCTGATCTTGGATCTTGGGGTACTGGCACGTGAAGGTATTGCCATGCAGTCCATTGCAGAGCAGGGCATTGAAGTACCGACTCTGGATAATAAGGTGGTTACCGTTATGGTTGTGGATGATTCCATTACCGTAAGAAAAGTGACCCAGCGTCTGCTGCAAAGACATGACTATGAAGTTATTAGCGCTAAAGATGGTGTTGATGCCATTGCCATGCTGCATGAAAGCAAACCGGATGTCATGCTGCTGGATGTTGAGATGCCGCGTATGGACGGTTATGAACTGGCTACGCATATGCGCGATGATGAAAATTTCAAAAATATACCCATTATTATGATCACCTCCAGAACCGGGGATAAACACCGTGAGCGGGCACTGAAAATCGGGGTCAATGAGTATATGGGCAAGCCTTATCAGGAACAGGAGCTGATCAGCAACATTCAAAAACTGACCAATACCTGAGCCCTAATGCTATGAGCCACATTCATGCATAAGCTTAAAGGTACTAATATAGTTATAGCTTCAGGTTCTGAGCAGATACAGCACTGTCTGCAGGAAGCTTTTGAGTGTTATGGTGCAGTCATCTGTCTGTGTGATTACCTGAATCTTGATTTTGTTGATCGCCTGGAAGCTATCAGTGAGGAAGCAGATGTTATCCTGATCGATATGGATGACAGTTATGATGACAGTGATGAGGCCCTTGATCGTTTACTGGAACGTATTGATTTACCTATCCTGTTTCATGACAATAATTTTGATGATATTCAGGATCCGCAGCAGAAATGCGGTTTTTCTGAACCGGCCATCAATAAGCTGGCCATTAAGCTGGCAGAACTTGCACATAGTAATCAGGTTGTAACCACTCAGGAAACAGAGGATACCCGGACTTTAGAGCGTTCTGATTCTTATGATGGTTCTGAAGGCATAAAACAGAAGCCTTATAAAGAGCTTGAGTTTCCAGTCGATGAACTCTCTCAGATCACCCAGGAAATGCTGGTACAGAATAAAGAACTGACGGCTGAATTTGCGCAGGAAAAGCAACAACAACAGAGTCCAAAGGAAAGCGAGCCAACCCTTGAACTAGAGGTTACAGAACTTTTACAGACGGCAGAAATTTTAGACACTGATGAGGGTATCGGTGCTGAAAATGTCTGGGTATTGGGCGCCTCTATCGGTGGGCCAGAGGCCGTAAAACGTTTCCTGGCCAGGATACCGATGGAATTGCCAGTGGCCTTTGTACTGGCTCAGCACCTGGGTGAAGGCTTTGTTTCCCTGCTGGCTACTCAGCTGGATCGCATCAGTTGTTTTAAAGTTAAGGAAGCACAGGCAGGTGATGTTCTTAAACATGGCGAAGTCGTTGTGGTTCCCATTGAACAGCGCATGACCCTGAATGAAAAGGGGCAGGTTGAGTTTCTGGATGAAAAATGGAAAGGACATTATAAACCTTCTATTGACAGTGTTATAAAAGATGTCTGCAATTATTATAAAGAACGTGCGGGTGTGATTATATTCAGCGGCATGGGAACTGACGGTGTCCTGGCCAGCCAGAAATTTGCAGAACAGTACCAGGAGGGTAACATCTGGGCACAGAATCCGGAAAGCTGTGTGGTCAGTAGCATGCCGGATTCAGTATGCAAGGCTAACCTGGCCAGCTACAGCGGCTCACCTGAAGCACTGGCCTTAAAAATTGCCATGCAGTATATGGGCAAAGACTCTTACATTAATTAGTATCTGTCCTTTTATTCCCTCTCCCTCAGGGAGAGGCTTAGGGTGAGGGGATAAAACACACAGATAGAAATGTTCAGCAGAGGTAAAGAGGTAAATATGAACCAGGAAAGCAAAGTTATCCGGGGTGTCGAAGCGCACAAATCCGGCGGCAATATTAATCTGGATACCCAGGTTCGTTGTCTGACACTGAATTTTTTCAGTTATAAAATGATTTTGCCCAATGCTCTGGTGGCCGAAGTGACTGAGATGGGCAAAATTGAACCTCGTCTGGGTGCACCGGAATGGTTTGCCGGTATGATGAACTGGCGTGAGCAGGAAATTCCGGTAGTGATCTTTGAGCGGATTATGAACCCGCAGGCTTCTAAACCACAGAACTATCGCCGGGTGATTATCCTCAATGCACCGGACAATAAAGGTTGTGCGCCTTTTATAGCCCTTGGCTGCCAGTCTATTCCCAGTCTCTCAATGGTGGATGAAAGCCGGGTGGCGGCTTCAGAGCTTAAAGATGAGCAGGTGGTGCATATTAAACTTGACGGTGAGCAGTATATTATTCCCCGTATTGACTACCTGGAACAAAATGTTTCTAATGTTATGACAGAATAAAGTATCCATAACAAGAGTTCAGGATAAATCACCCCATAATAACTGCACGACACTCAGTGCGGTTAAACCTGCCGTTTCGGTTCTGAGGATCCTGGGGCCAAGGCGAACACCCTGGTAGCCCTGGGAACAGGCATATTTAATTTCCCCGGGGCTTAAACCACCTTCCGGCCCGATAAAAATATTTACACTCTTTATATCCTGATCTGCCTGCCTGTGCAGATAGCTCAGACTTTGATCGGCATCAGGTATCAGCAGCAGCTGGAGATCGGCACTGAATTGCTCTGTTTCATACGGCTTTATGGCAGGCTGTATTAGTACCCTACGGGTACGTCCTGATTGTTCACAGGCACTGTCCGCGACACTCTGCCAGTGCTGCTGTTTTTTTTCCAACTGTTTTGCTTTTAATTTACGGCTACTGGAACGCTCGGTAAATACCGGGGTGATCTGTGAGCAGCCCAGCTCGACTGATTTCTGAATGGTAAAATCCATCCGTTCACTACGGGATATTCCCTGCAACAGATGTATTTTGAGTGGTGATTCAATATCCCGGGCAAGAAACTGCCCCAGTTGAACCAGCACCTTGCGTTTGCCTGCTTCCAGGAGCTGTGCGGAAAATTCACCGTAAATACCATGGTAAGGATGTCCATTAAACAGGTGAATAGAATCCCCCTGTTTCAGGCGTAATACATTGGCAATATAGTTCACCAGAGGAGGTGGGAGTTGCAGTGACTGGCCCGGCTGCAGTTCGCAATTAATAAAAAAGCGAGAAAGTCTCATAAATTATGCCCCGTTAGGGCAGGCCCAGGCCTGCCTCGTAATGTAAATAAAACGGGCTTTATTATAATTTAAATAATATTGTTTAACCCCTGATTTTCCGGGGGGCAGACGGCAGGCTGACCATGCTGGGGAACATTGACGGCTTCCTCCTGTTCATTGA
>JALUZF010000220.1 GCA_027012135.1 Gammaproteobacteria bacterium | reverse complement strand
CTTTTTGCAGAATCTGAAAAAAGCCTACTAAAAGAAATCTCTTTTTAGGAAGTGAGACTTTAGTCTCACCGGACAGAGGTGCAGCTAAAGCCATAAGTATCTACACAACTCAAAACTCCATTCCCCAAAATGAATTGAGTTCTTTTTTTATCTCAAAGAGTTTTTCGATGTCATAAAGTTCAAGGATATCCATCGTAGAGAAGAAATTCCAGATACCCGCAAGCAGTGCCGGTGAAGTGGACACCTTTCCCCTGGCTACCAATCGTCCGCTTAACCGGACTAAGAACCGTTTGATCTCTTCAATGTTTTTATGGCTTGCGTGTTCAATCTGCCACACAAGCACACATGCATACGAGGCGATGAGAAGTCTTTTGAAGATCGCCTGAGATTTTTCTTGTTGCCACTTTTCGAGATTGAATCCCGAACTCTTGAGGAGTTTGAAGTAGCTCTCGATATTCCACCGGTAATAATACCATAAACCGATGGTTGCATCATCGACATCCTGGCTCAGGTTGCTAAGCAGTAGCCAGGTTGCGACGACATTGTTCTGTGCATCTACCAACCGTTCTACAATGAATCTCATGGGGACAGGTTTCCCTTTTCTTCGGGTATAGGTTGCCTTTCCCTGTACATGGTTATCCCGGATATATGCATCTCTTGTGATCACAATATCTACCGAGTTGACATAAATCTTAACCCGCTTCTTCTGATAGGTGATGCTTTGGACACAGGTGCCATGTTTCAGGGTTTGGGCTAATGCTTTTTGCGTTATCTTTTTCCCCTCATACTCTACGAAAACTCTGTCCAAGGCTCTGACGATATAAAAGTCTTCTTCGTGCAAGCTTCTGAAAAACCCGACACTGTCCGCTTCTCTGTCAATAATATGGACAATGGTCTTATCGATCCCCAGTTTAGTATTGATATATTGGATACGCTGCGATAATTCATCGAGGTGTGTGAGTTTCATGTCAATATGATTATCATAGGTTGAGTAGACCGTGTCGTTTGTTTTGAGGTTGTGCACAAGCGGTGTGATGGGCTCGCCTGTGACATCACTGATCCCCAGTGCGCTTTGGAGATCATACCCTTTTGAGAGGGCATTCTTACTGTGACTTGTTCTCGTCTCGATGCAATCTTTTTTAGCGGTATGGTTTCGATAATTAATCAGCGACCAATCGTGGGCAACCAACAGATACGTTTTACACTCTTGTTGGATCTGTTCGAGTCCTTTTGCGAGAATAGGATCATTTAGAGATGGAATATCGACATTCTCATTGTTATAAAATCTCCAGGCACTCTGTGCCTGGGTATACCCTTTAACCTCTTTGAGTAACAGGTTTAAACCATTGGTGCTGTTTTGTTTATGGTTCATATGGCTTTTGACTAACGTATCGTATCTTTTTTTAAACGCTTCTCCATCATTAATCCTCTCTTTCCTCTATGCTATAGTACCATGAATCTCTTGGATTAAGTTGTGTAGATACTTATGGCTAAAGCAGCACTTCCGATCAGAGAGAAGCGAGCCTCTCTAAAAATCCCAGACGACGGCGGCATAGAGTCCTTTGAAATCTATATCTGCAGTAATATCTTCCACATCGTCCAGTTTCAGTTTGACCATCTTGACACCCGCTTCCAGTCCGAGACCTGCTACAAATGTATAGCGTGCCGT
>JALUZF010000219.1 GCA_027012135.1 Gammaproteobacteria bacterium | reverse complement strand
ACATAATCATGGGCATCAAAGTTTTCACCTTTAATGGCCACAAATAAATCGCTGGTTTCCAGGGTTCGGGTATTTATACTGACCTGGGAAAACTCACAGTCTTCTCCAATTAAATCCACATTCAGTACAGAGGCTACCTGTGCCAGACTTAAATGCATATTGAGATCATCCTTTACGGCCCGGCTCATTGCGCCCCCTCCCTGTCCTTATGATAAAACTGCATAACACAGTCCCGGTCACTAAAGGGGAAGCGGGTGCCTTTTATTTCCTGATAAGTTTCATGCCCTTTTCCGGCAATTAAGACACTGTCCTGTGAGCTGGCAGCCTTTAATACCCTGGCTATGGCAGCGGCCCGATCGGTTTCAGTCCATACTCTCTGAGGATTTTTCAAGCCGCGGCTTATATCCTTAATGATCTGCTCAGGCGCTTCACTGCGGGGGTTATCCGAAGTGAGCATAATCTGATCGGCCTGCTCTTCTGCCGCCTGAGCCATTAAAGGGCGCTTACCCTGATCCCGGTTACCGCCGCAGCCGAACATACAATATAATTTACCCTGTTTGCCGGTATGGGCTCTGACTGCCTGCAAAGCCTTGGCCAGCGCATCCGGAGTGTGGGCATAGTCAATAATAATTAAGGGTTGCTGCGTCTGCCCGGCAATATTAATTTTTTCCATGCGTCCGGGAACGGTCTGTAAATCATTAACAGCTTTATTAATGTCTTTTAACGCATAACCCTGTGCAGCCAGTACGGCAATTGCCGCCAGTATATTGTCAATATTAAACTCACCGATTAAAGGTGCGCTGACCGGCCAGCGCTGTTGTTCATGCTGTAACTTAAAATGGATACCCTGATTGTCCAGCCTGATGTCCGACACACTGTAGTCGGCAGAACTGTCCTGTCTTGCATAAGTGACAAGCGATGTCTTTGTCTTTAGTGCTGTGTGGATCTGAGCAGAAAAAGCATCATCCAGATTCAGTACAATGGTTTTTAAACCCGGTGTTAAAAACAGTTTCAGTTTTTCTGCCGCATAGCTCTGCATATCACCATGATAATCCAGGTGATCACGGGACAGATTGGTCAGTACTGCCGTATTAAATTCCACCCCGTTTACCCGTCCCTGAGCTAAAGCATGGGAAGAAACTTCCATAACCACGATTTGAATACCCTGATCACGATAATCCGCCATTAACTGCTGTACAGTCACTGCATCTGGTGTGGTATGAGTGCCTGGCTGCAGCTGGCCATAACGGCCGTTACCCAGGGTACCAATCAGGGCACTGCGGTCTTCAGTATTATTCTGCTGTGCCAGCAGGCCCATCAGACGGGCAATAAAATGGGCTGTTGATGTTTTGCCATTAGTACCGGTAATACCGATTACCTGCATTTCCCGGGTCGGATGCTGATAGAAACGTGCGGCAATATAACCGCTTTTTTTCAGTAAACCTTCAACCCGTATCAGTGGTACATCCGGCTTATCTTCCAGGGTACAGACTTCAGGCATTTCCTGTAATTCAGCCGTAGGTTCCCAGGCCACACAGGTAGCGCCCCGGTTAATGGCCTGTCCCGCCCAGGCAATGCCATGGTGCGGGGCCTGTGAGGGTTTTCCTACACCAGCACAGGCCAGAAATAAAAACTCTTCATGTACTTTATTACTATTAAGCGATAAACCTTTGAAACTTAGTCCAGCATTTTCGACCCCACTAAGATCACAAAAACCATCTAAGAGACTCTGTAGATGGTTTGTGGGGTAAGTGCTTTTTACCGGTTGCACCGGTAAAGCAGCCTGACGGGTTATGGGCAGTTGTCCGTTCATATCTGCCTCCCGAAACTCTGCTCTATCTGGGAGGCTACATCCGGATGACTGATGTCATCCGGGTCAATATTAAGCAGCCTGAGTGCTCCGGACATGACTTCTGAAAAAGCCGGAGCGGCCACCAGACCACCGTAATAGACACCATTGCCGGGTTCATCAATCATAACCACAATGGCCAGCTTGGGATCAGAGGCAGGCGCAAATCCGGCAAAGACTGCCGCATATTTCTTTTTGGTATAACCTCCACTTTTAGAGGCTTTTTTAACCGTACCGGTTTTACCGGCTACTTTATAACCACGCACGGCGGCTTTAGGGGCTGTACCGCTGTCACTGACCACTGCCTGCATCATTTTACTGACCTGCTTCAGGGAACGTTCAGACAGGTGCACATGCTGGTTCAGAGCAAGCCCTGCTCCTGCGCTTCCACTATCCAAATTGTCAGCCTGCTGATACAAAAAAGTCACGGGTTGTTTTTTTCCCTGTCGTGCAATAGTGCTATAGGCGTTAGCCAGTTGTAATGTCGTTACAGACATGCCATACCCAAAAGATAAGGTTGCCTGCTCTATTTTTGATACTCTTCTGGGCCGAACCAGACGACCACTTGATTCACCTGGAAAACCGCTGCCGGTATCACTGCCAAAACCAAAACTGTAATAAGTATCCCAAAGCAAAGATTTGGGTAGGCTCAGTGCTATTTTTGAAGTACCGACATTACTGGATTTTTTCAGTATGGTCGCCACGTCAATTAAACCGTAAGCATGACTGTCCTTAATGGTTTTACCATCAATCATAAACCAGCCGTCACCGGTATCTATCTGGGTACCGGGACTGTATCGGCCGCTGTTCAATGCCGTAGCAATGGATATCGGCTTCATGGTTGAACCCGGCTCAAACAGATCGGTAATCGCCCGATTACGATACAGGCTGGATTTACGATCCTGCAACCGGTTAGGATTAAAACCCGGCTGGTTAGCCATGGCAATCACTTCCCCGGTATCAATATCCAGCACTACAATGGAACCGGATTTTGCCTTGTGCTGCTGTACCGTTTTTTTCAGTGTTTTATAAGCCAGGTACTGAATACGTCGATCCAGACTGAGCTTTAAATTCTTACCCGGTCTGGGCGCTTTAACCTGTTCTTCAATGGCAATAATTCGGCCCAGTCGATCCTTAACAACCCGTTTTTTGCCTGATTCACCGGCCAGCCAGTCGTTGTAGGCCAGCTCCATGCCTTCCTGACCATTATCATCTACATCGGTAAACCCCAGAACATGACCAAAAATTTCACCATCCGGATAATAACGTCGGTACTCACGCTGAACATGAACGCCCTTAATATCCAGATTCATAATCTGTTGTGCCCGATCTGGATTAATACGCCGACGGATATAGACAAATTCCTTGTCAGCGCGTTTCTTTATCTTGTTTTTAAGGTACTGACTGTTCAGTTTTAACAGTCTGGCCAGCTGGTAAATCTTTTTATCACCCAGATCAAATTCATGAGGATTGACCCAGATAGATGATACCGGTGTACTAATGGCCAACGGATAGCCGTTGCGATCAGTTATCATGCCACGATGCGCCGTTACTTCTACCTGACGCAGAACCCGGGCATTACCCTGACCCTGTAAAAACTCATTATCAAACTGCAGCTGCAGTACCCGCCAGACCAGTAAACACACAGCCAGCAGCAGAATCAGATAAACAAAGTTGATTCTGTAAGAAGGTACATGAGTACCGCCTTTTAGCTTATTGTTAACACTGGCTCTGGCCATTTTTACAATGCCTGTTACTGCTTAATGTAAATAACGTCCTGGTTCTGTGGCGTTATCATCTGCATTTGCTCACGGGCAATGCGCTCTATACGTACATGCGTTGCCCAGGTATTCTGTTCCAGCTGCAGCTTACCCCACTCCACTTCCATATCATCTCTTTGCTTTTCCAGCTGCTGCAGTTCTACAAAGAGTTTCCGGTTATAGTGTTTGACATACACCACACTAACGGCCGAGACAAAGGTGATAATAAGCAAAATTAATATCAGTAAAATTTTGCTGCTCATATTTACCTCATTTTAGCTGCCGCATTTACAGTTTCATTGCCGCTCTAAGTACCGCACTTCTGGCGCGGGGATTATCACTCAGTTCCTGCTTACCGGCCTTAATGCGTTTTCCCACCAGTTTCATTTTACGGTTAATGGTTTCATCCATAACCGGCAGATCCGGGGGTAATTGTTCACCTTCTGACATCCGTCTAAAAAACTGTTTAACCCGCCGGTCCTCCAGAGAATGAAAACTGATCACCACCAGACGTCCGTTTCTGGCCAGACAGCGATAGCTTTGCTGCAGGCAGCTATCCAGATCCGTCAGTTCATTATTAATAAAAATCCGTATACCCTGAAAACTTCGGGTCGCCGGATGTTTTTTCTTTTCCCAGCGCGGGTGTGCCTGCTTAATAAGCTCTGCCAGCTGCCGGGTATCCGTCAACGGCTGTTCTGCCCTGGCCTTAACAATAGCTCTGGCAATTCTTCTGGAGAAACGCTCTTCCCCGTAGTCATACAGGACATTGGCTATTTCAGTTTCACCGGCTTTATTCAGCCATTGCGCTGCTGTCATGCCCTGCTGATCATTCATACGCATATCCAGCGGGCCGGACTGCTGAAAACTAAAACCACGCTGCGGATCATCCAGTTGCGGTGATGAAACACCCAGATCCAGCAGAATACCGTTGATCGAACCGGTTAAACCCAGCTGTTCAATATGCTTCTCCAGCTCTGCAAAAGAATCATGCACTATCTGGAAGCGCGGATCCGCTGCAAATTTCTGTTCGGCTGTCTCGATAGCCTGTGGATCCTTGTCAAAGGCAATTAACCGCCCCTGCTCACCCAGTTGTTTCAGGATGGCCTGAGAATGTCCGCCCCGTCCAAAGGTACCGTCAATATAAATCCCCGCAGGTTCTATATTCAGGGCTTCAATGGACTCATTAAGCAGCACTGATTGATGTTCATACTGAGAATGTGCTGCCTCATGTTCTGTCACGGTTGTACCTGTTGTTAAAGAGCCATTTATTACAGAGATAAAGAAGTCAGTTCTTCGGTGAGGTCAATATCATCATCCTCGGTCCAGACATTATCCCAGGCGGTTTCATCCCAGACTTCAAATTTATTACCAATACCGACTAGCACCACCTGTTTTTCCAGGCCGGTTTTTTCTCTTAAATACGGCGGCAGATTGATACGGCCGTTTTTATCCATATCACAATCTGAAGCATGCCCCAGTACCAGGCGTTTTATCTTCATAGCCGGTTTAGTGCTGGGCAGTGCAGTCAGCTTATCTTCTATCTTTTTCCATTCATGATAGGGATAGATCACCATTCTGCGTTCATGATCCAGGGTAATCACCAGACGACCGGCACATTCCTCCTGCAGCCGTTCTCTATAACGACTCGGGATAGCCAGACGCCCTTTGGCATCCAGATTGAGTTTGGTTACACCATTTAACACTGCACAGCACCGGTTTAATCTTGTGGAGGTATAAGGTAAAGATTGCAAACAATCTCATTTATACAGGGTAAAAATACCACTTTTTTCCATCAGGATCCATTTTGATCCATTCTGATCCACTTTACCCCACAATTACCACTATAGAAATTGTTTAACACAAGGTCAAGAAAAATCGCAAATATTTTTTATTTCTTACTTATATGACAAGTACTTAGCACATATTTCAATACAATTTTAAAGATTGATTTTATTGCTAAATCAGTAGCTTATTGAGATTAACTCAAGGAAAAGATTAGAATCAAAGAGAATGACTGAAAATGTGATCCAGAACGCAGGTGTTTGGGCTAAATTATTTTTCTGACGGGTTTGGCTAAAAATCAACCAAAACAGGCTTTAGAAATAAAAAATGGAAAAGCAGGAAAGCTAAAAAACACAATATTTAGTTATAAAAACCAAAACAAACACCAATATGAGGTATATTGTTTTTTGTACACAAAATCAAAAAAACAACTTCTGTAAACAGGGCAGAGGTACTGTTTATATGTTTAAAATAAAAAGCAGAGTTAACCACTAAGCCGGGTTCTGTCGTGGACAATCATTCATCTAGGGCCGGTGTCACCACCGGCCTCAAGCGACCTACCCGGGAACGATGCGGGCCACACCTGTTGTTCCCCTATTTGGTCTTGCTCCAGGTGGGGTTTACCATGCCGTTAATGTTACCATTAACGCGGTGCGCTCTTACCGCACCATTTCACCCTTACCTGACCACTCGCGAGTGGTCAGGCGGTATATTTTCTGTTGCACTGGCCGTGGGATCACTCCCCCCAGGCGTTACCTGGCACCCTGCCCATTGGAGCCCGGACTTTCCTCTCCCCGGCAAATACCAGGCAGCGATTGTCTCGGTTAACTCTGGGGAGCATTATCGGTGAAAATGGGGGGGAAAGCTAGAAAAAAAAGCGTTCAGCGCTGCTCTTCTATTTTCCTAAAACAATGATTAGTCGCTTCCACAAACCCGTGCACACTACCGCAGTCAAAACGGCGGCCTTTAAACCTGTAGCCCAGTACACAGCCTTCGCTGGCCTGTTGCATCAGGGCATCGGTGATCTGGACTTCTCCTCCAACACCGGGGATAGTATTGCGTAAAATATCAAAAATATCCGGGGTAAGTATATAGCGGCCGATAATTGCCAGGTTGCTGGGGGCTTCTTCCGTGGAGGGTTTTTCTACCATAGTATTGATCTGGTAAATATCATCCCGGATCATTTCACCGCTGATCACTCCGTATTTATGTACCTCATCTACAGGTACTTCTTCAATAGCTACGATACTGCATCGAAACTGCTTATAAAGTTTAACCATCTGGGATAAAACGCCAACATCCGATTCAACCAGACAGAGGTCATCCGCCAGTACCACAGCAAAGGGTTCATCACCAATCAGAGTTTCTCCCGTAAGAATCGCGTGCCCCAGACCTTTCATTTCCACTTGTCGGGTATAGGAAAAAGTACAGTTATCCATAATATGGCGAATACCTTCCAGATATTTTTCCTTATCACTGCCTTTTATCTGATGCTCCAGTTCATAATTAACATCAAAATGATCTTCCATGGCCCGCTTACCACGGCCGGTAACAATAGCCATATCAGACAGCCCTGCCTCCAGTGCTTCTTCTACACCATATTGAATTAAGGGTTTATTGACAATTGGCAGCATTTCCTTGGGCATGGACTTGGTGGCCGGCAAAAACCGGGTTCCATAACCCGCAGCAGGAAACAGGCATTTTTTTATCATACAAATCTTCTTTTTAAAAATAGTAAGAGAATTAAAATTTTGACAAATTATAGCAGAACAGCACAAAAAATAGCGTTAAAAGCATTGAACAGGCAACAAAAAACACACCAGATAAGAGTAATCCGACAAATTGCTCTAAAACCTGACGTATCTATTCAGTGTATCGGACCGTAAATAGCTGCAGGTACTGTATTTCCGGGGGCGCTCAAGTACATCCATGTATCGGTTTAGAACTTTTCAAAACTTGTTTTGTAAAAAGTTCTTATCCTGGTGATTGTGAAAACATCCATGTTTTCAAAACCCCGTAAATACAGTACCTGCAGCTATTTACTCTTTGTCATACTAATTTATGCTAAATAGTTAAAACCTGACCACATAATGCAGCAGATCACCAAAACCCCAGATTAAGGTTCCCACAATCAGCAGATTAAAACCGCATTTACCCATAACCCAGGTTTCTTCTTCATGACTTCTGGAATGAGATAAAATCTGTTCGTGCTTACCATTAGCCCAGTCACGTTGAAAATTACCTGCTTTTGCTGCGCTTCGATAACGCTGGCGCAGGCGGCGGCTGTTTTCGATAATCTGTGAAGATGTGAGATAAATACCCAGAACCACAATCAGAGAACCCGAGCGGGCAAACCACTGCCAGTCATTTACCGCCAGGCTGAGCCACAGGCTGAAAAAAAGGATAAAGACCGACACCAGGTAAATAATATAGGTCTGCTTTTTTATATTTTTTCTGGTCATGCATACTCTACTATATAGTGATTCACCAGTTTTACATTTGAAAGATAAACAACCCCTAGTCCATTTTTTTTATACGAATTTTACGGCCTTTCTTATTAGTTCGGTTTGCCTCAGTTTTTGCCCGGTCAATGAGTTCCATAATTCTGTCAATTAATAATTGAGTCAACGCATGAGGCAACAGCCAGCCCCAGTTGCCCAATGCTTTTTTCTGAACCATGGACGGGCTGAGTTCCGGTTTATTCCTGGCCACCTGCTCAATCAGCTTATCACTTAAGCGCTTATCAAGTCCCTTGCCGTATATTTCCTTTTCTATATAAGAATAGATTTCATCTTCCAGTTTTACCAGTTTTCTTTTGGTAAACTCATCGGGCAGGCTTTTAAAAATAAGTGCCGAAACATACGCCTCGTAATCTACACCCAATTTTATAATGCGGGTAGCGATACACTCCAAGGTATAGTCCGTAGTTTCCGGTTCCTTCAGGAATTTTGAAATTTGACGGTACAGTTCATTCGCCTGTTCCTCATTCAGCAGATTTTGAATCTGATAATCAATTAACTGTTCCAGAATTTGTTGCTGCTTTGACAGATGAGACATATTAAATCCTGTTAACTAAAAACACTACTAAAGCTTAGAATAATTCAAGGTCAAAATAGCTTATATGTTAATAATTTAAAAGTTTTAGAGTGGAAACTGTAAATAATGATAAAAAGAACCGATTATACCTTGAATATTTTATATCTTTAGGTAAATTAAACTATATAATAAATAAGGTATTTTGCACACTTTTACATACGACTTAAAGTTAAAAACCTTAAAATAAAAGGTGTAAAATCTGAAAATAAAAAACACCGGCAGCATACTTAAACTCTGAAACTGAAATAAAGCTGTCTTAATTACAATAATAATAAAATAAAATCAGGCTGGAGTAACCTTTATGTTTTTTAATCGTAAAACATTTCCAACACTCACTATTCTATTAGGTATTTTTATACTGTTTTATAGTTTTTCACTGCATGCGGCAGAGAAAAAGACCTTCAAACCTTTTGTTCTAGCCAAAATAGAAGCGGGTATGCCTATGGGCAAGGTTAAAAAAAAGGTTAAAAAGCAGATTACAGAATCACCTTTTACTCTGGTTGCAGGGTATTCACCTTATGACGGCGCCTATATTTTTATTATTACCAGTGATGAACTGAAATCTCTGGCAGCCGAGGCTGAATACGGCGGTTTTGCTGCACCTCAGCGTATCAGCCTGACGCAGGTAGGCAAACAGATACAGATTGCCTACACCAACCCCGTTTTTATGCAATATGCTTATCGTATGAAAGACGTAGATTTACAGCCCATTCTGGATCAGATGACTCAGGCTTTCGGCTTTGAACAGTTTTTTGGTGGTGAAGGCTTAACGGCCCGTAAGCTCAAACGCTATAAATACAGTTTTGGTCTGGAAGATTTTGACTCCTTTTACGAACTGCCTGAATACAATAACCATGTTGAGGCTATTACGGCATTGATTAAGGGCTTTAGAGATAAAAGCAATGGTATTTCCAGAGTCTACCAGATCAAGATCCCCGGTAAGGAGCAGGTAGTATTCGGCATTTCCATGAATGCTAATGATGCCAATGATGAAGAACTCAATGTTCGCAAGACCATGGATATTATTGATTATCTGCCATTGAAAAGAACCGCCTACCTGCCTTATGAAATCATGGTGGACGGCGATAAGATTCTGGCCATGCACGCCCGTTTCCGCATCGCCGTCTATTTTAACGACCTGAAAATGTTTGGTAAACACGGTTTCGGTAAACTGCTTTCCACTCCTTCAGCCTATGAAAAAGCCTTTCTGGCGGTTTCCGGTGCCAAACAGATTGAAGAGGAAGATAGTGATACAGCTGATGGCTTTATTAACTGATTTAAAAGCCCCTCATCCTAACCTTCTCCCAGTGGGAGAAGGTACTAAGGAAACTTCAGAACCTATTTAAATTCCTTTTCCATAATATCCTGCAGTACCCCCCAGTCATTATTACAGCTCAGCAGTTTGTTTCCTTCGATATTTCTATAACGTTTATAATAATTAACCAGGCCGTTGGTTGATGAGTCGTACTTCACGACCGACTGCTCATCTACCAGATCATACTGAATTTCTTTGGCCAGTTGCTTGCCTAACTGCACACCCCATTGGTCAAAGGAATTAATACGCCAGATCACCCCCTGCACAAAGACCTTATGTTCATATAATGCAATTAAGGCTCCCAGGGTAAAAGGATTGAGCTCCTTGAACATAATGGAATTAGTGGAACGATTACCTTCAAATACCCGATGGGGCAACAGAGCCTTAATATCTTCTTCAGGTAAACCTTCCTGTACCATTTCCTTACGAACTTCCGCTTCCGTTTTACCCATCATTAAGGCTCTGGTCTGGGCAAAAAAATTAGACATCAGTACCGGGTGGTGGCCGCAGGCAGGATTGTACGTGTCCAGGGCAATAATAAAATCACAGGGAACGGGCTGGGTGCCCTGATGCAGCAACTGGTAAAAGGCGTGCTGACCGTTAATCCCCTGCTCTCCCCAGACAATAGGCCCAGTGCTGTAATCCACGCTTTCACCATCACGATTAATATGCTTGCCGTTGCTTTCCATATCCAGCTGCTGCAGATAGGCGGGAAACAGGTTGAGATAGTGGTCATAAACCAGAAAAGCCTGGGAATAAACACCCAGAAAGTTATTATGCAGAATACCCATCAGCCCCATAATCACCGGCATATTTTCTTCCAGAGGCGCCGTTCGAAAGTGCACATCCATTTTATGGCCGCCTTCCAGAAGCTCTCTGAAATGCCCCATACCCACAGCAATACATATGGACAGACCAATGGCTGACCAGAGCGAATAACGACCCCCGACCCATTCCCAGAATTCAAAAATATTATGAGGATCAATTCCAAAATGTTCAACCGCTTCCAGATTAGTGGATACGGCGACAAAATGTTTTTTTATAAATTCCCTGTTTTTTACCCTGGACACAAACCAGCCTCTGGCCGTAACGGCATTAAACATGGTTTCTGGCGTGGTAAAACTTTTAGAAGATATAATAAACAGAGTGGATTCCGGATTTAACTCTTTCAGAGTTTCTGCCATCTGACTGCCGTCCAGGTTGGAAACGAAATGCAGTTTTATTTTACGACTGGCAAAGGGTTTTAAAGCATTGACTACCATTTTTGGCCCCAGATCAGATCCCCCGATACCAATATTTACCACATCGGTAATAGGCTTACCGCTATAACCAGTCCATTGACCGTGACGCACCTTATCCGCAAAAACCTTCATTTTAGCCAGAACCGCTTTAATATCCGGTTTAACATTTTTATGGCTGCTCAATACCGGTTCATCAGACAGGTCACGCAAGGCTGTATGCAGTACTGAACGATGCTCGGTAAAATTTATCGGCTCTCCGGTAAACATGGCCTCACGATGCTCCTCCACCCTTTCCTGGCGAGCCAGATCAAACAACAGCGCCATAGTTTCTTCCGTCATCAGATTTTTTGAATAATCCAGAAATATCGGTCCGGCCTGCAGACTGAAATCTTCAAAGCGCTCGGCATTAGTGGCAAATAAATCACGCATATGTAATTTTTTTAATTGTGGAGTGTGTTTTTCCAGAGCCTGCCAGGCAGGAGATTCGGTCAGTTGTGACATTACGTGTCCTTTGTTAAGGTGATTGATGACTTTCCAGGGCAGCTTACCCTTTTAAGCTGAATAAATCAGTTGAAACCTAGCGAGAATGATTTATTTAGGTTTAATTAAAATATATAGTATAATAGCGCCGAAATTAAGAGAACAGATAACTCATATAAAAAGTCAGAGAATATAACGTTCAGACTGCACATTCCTGCTAACTAACTCAGCAATTTTCATATCAATCCGACAAAAAATCATTCAGGTCTAATATTATGCACGGCGATAAAGAACTTCGTTCAAAAGTAAAACTTATTGGTTCAGTTCTGGGCAATATACTGAAAAACCATACCCGGGAAACCGTCTTTGATGTGGTAGAAGAGCTGAGAACCGGCCATATTGAACTGCGTAAGGAACATGATGAAAACCTGCGCCTGCAGTTAATTAAACTGATTGAACAACTGGATTCACAAACTCTGGAGCAGGTTATCCGTGCCTTCAGTACCTATTTTAACCTGGTCAGTGTAGTAGAAGAAACCCACCAGCACAAAGAGCGTCGCCGCCTCGCCAATAATGAAGACGTACTCTGGGAAGGTTCGTTTAACCGCACCTTAAAAGAATTTGAGGCTGAAGGTATTTCAGCAGAACAGTTACAGGAACTGCTTAACAGCCTGTCCTATATGCCGGTGTTTACTGCCCATCCCACAGAAGCCAAGCGCCGGACCATTCTGGAATGCCTGCGGCGTATTTTTATTGTTATCAAGCAGCTGGATGATCCCCGGCTGGGCACCTATCAGAAAAATACTCTGCTGCAGGAGCTGAGCACCGAAATTCAGATCCTGTGGAAAACCGACGAGGTACGTTCAGAAAAACCCCAGGTTATTGATGAGGTTAAAAACGGGCTGTATTATTTCCGCGAATCCCTGTTTGACGCTATTCCAGTAATTTATCAGTACCTGGAACGGGCTATTGAACGGGTTTATCCACAGCAGGCAGAGCAGTTTAAAATACCGGCATTTTTACATTTTGGCTCCTGGATTGGCGGCGACCGGGACGGCAATCCATTTGTTACGCCCAAAGTTACTGAAATGGCGGCCCGTTATCAAAGCCGGGAAGTGCTTAAACGTTATATCAGCGATGTTAACAAACTGTCCCATCAGCTGACCCATTCTATTGCCTTCTGCACCCCCAGTGCAGAATTTATGGCCTCCCTGGAAGCCGATAATAAAACCTATAGACATCTGTTTGAAGAACGTCCTAACCTGTTTGCCACCGAACCTTATCGCCGTAAGCTGTTTATAATCCGCAATAAACTGCATTACCGTATGGAAAAGGTGGAAGCCCGGATCCGGGGCACCCGGCCCAGTACTAATTACAGCGGCTATAAAAATGAAGATGAATTTTGTCAGGATCTGCAGTTGATCCAGGACTCACTCTGCTCCCATAATGACTGTGAAGTAGCCTTCGGCCCGCTGAAAAACCTGTTGCGGCTGACCGAAACCTTCGGCTTTTTTCTTGAACACCTGGATATCCGCCAGGAATCCACTCTTCATACCGAAGCGGTCAATGAAATTCTGGACTGTCTGGGTCTGGAGTCCGACTATAATCAGCTGGATGAAGCGCAGAGAATGACGTTACTGGCCAGACTCATTGACCAGGACGATCTGCCGGCGCTAAAACACGGTGAGCTGTCAGAAGCCAGCCTGAACATTGTACAGGTGTTTGACGTAGTACTGCGCCTGCGCAGAGAAATCAGTCCGCGGCTGTTTAACCAGTATGTGATATCCATGACTCATACCGGCAGCCATGTTATGGAAGTCATGTTCCTGTCCCGTCTGACCGGTCTGCTGGGCAAGGACAGTGAAGGCCAGCCCTGGTGCTATCTGACTGTCTCACCGTTGTTTGAAACCGTAGAAGATCTGGAACATATCGAACCGGTAATGTCCTCCCTGTTTAATAATGAGGTTTATAATAAATATCTTAAGGCTGCCGGTAATTTACAGGAAGTTATGCTGGGTTATTCCGATTCCTGTAAGGACGGCGGCATCCTGGCCTCCAGCTGGAATCTGTACGGCGCCCAGCGCCGCATTACGGAACTGGCCCGGGAAAAAGGCATTGATATCCGCCTGTTCCACGGTCGCGGCGGCACCATTGGACGCGGCGGCGGCCCAACCCATGAAGCCATACTGGCCCAGCCGTTCGGCTCTGTACACGGACAGATTAAATTCACCGAACAGGGCGAGGTGCTCTCCAATAAATACAGCAATAGCGAAACCGCAGTCTATGAACTGATTATGGGGATCAGCGGCCTGATGAAATCCAGCAGCTGTCTGATTAAGGCAGAGCGGGACGATAATCCCGATTACCTTAATACCATGTCCTGCCTGGCCAGAATCGGGGAACAGACCTATCGTCACCTGACCGACGAAACACCGGGTTTCCTGGACTATTTTTATGAAGCTACACCGGTCAGTGAAATCGGCCTGATGAATATCGGTTCCCGTCCTTCACACCGTAAAACCGGGGATCGTTCCAAGTCCTCAGTACGGGCTATAGGCTGGGTTTTCGGCTGGGCACAATCCCGTCATACTCTGCCGGCCTGGTATGGTATCGGCAGTGCCCTGAGTCAGTTTATCAGTGAAAATCCAGATAATCTGCAACACCTCAAGGACATGTACCGGGACTGGCCATATTTCAATTCCCTGCTGGATAATACCCAGATGGCCCTGTACAAGGCCGATATGGATATTGCCAGGGAATACGCTGAACTGTGTAAGGATGAGCAGACCCGCAACAGGGTTTATAATATGATCCACGATGAATATAATCTGACGGTTAAGGCAATTTTTCAGGTGGCTGAAATCAGCGAACTGCTGGAACACAATCCGATCCTGGGGCTTTCTCTGGGACGCCGCCAGGCCTACCTGGATACCCTGGTCCATGTTCAGCTCACCTTGCTGAAACGTTATAGAAATGAGAACCTGACTACTGAAGAGCAGGAAATCTGGCTGAGTCCGCTGCTGCGTTCCATTAATGCTATTGCGGGTGGGATGCGTAATACGGGATAAAAGCGTTGAGCGTTGAGCGTTGAGAAAATTATAAAAGTAATGAGTGGGAAGTATATGTTAATTGTTATTTCGCCGGCCAAGAAGCTGGATTTTGAGAGTTTGCCGCAGACGGATGAATATACGATGCCGGACTGTCTTGAGGAGGCCGGTGTGCTGATTGAGACCTTAAAGCCTTATTCTCCCAAAGATCTGGAAAAACTGATGCATCTGAGCAAGAACCTGGCTCAGTTAAACTATGATCGTTATCATGACTGGCATCTTCCCTTTACCCCGCAAAATGCCAAACAGGCCTTACTGACCTTTAAAGGGGATGTGTATGCCGGTATGAATGTGGAAAGCTTCTCGGAAGAGGATCTACTGTTTACTCAGGATCATCTACGGATCCTGTCGGGTCTTTATGGTCTGCTCAGGCCTCTGGATTTAATGCAGCCTTATCGCCTGGAAATGGGTACCCGTCTGAAAAATCCCCGGGGTAAAAACCTGTACGAATTCTGGGGTAGCCGGATCACTGAACTGCTCAATAAACAACTGGCAGGCATTAACTCAGATACCCTGATAAATCTTGCCTCCAATGAATACTATAAAGCCGTTAAGGCTAAAGAGATCCAGAGCAATATTATCACTCCGGTGTTTAAGGAGAAAAAGGATGATGCCTATAAAGTGATTGGGATCTACGCCAAAAAAGCCCGGGGCATGATGAGCGCTTATATTCTCAAGAACCGTCTGCAGAACCCTGAAGATATCAAGGCTTTTAATGAAGCCGGTTATGAATATAACGAAACCTTATCTGATAACAATAACTGGGTCTTTTCCAGAGACAGAAATTAATAATTAAACCTAAATAAATCTATTCCGTATTACGTAACCATGACTGTCAGCAGAGTGGAATTTATTAAAATATAAACTAAACTTGCATTTATATCGATAACAATAACTTATAAGTCAATACCGATGCCTGACTCTCTTAGTCCTGCCCCTTTATCGGTTGCTCAGGATTACACTATAATGCTCTTCTCAACAGCAGTTTCAGCTTAAAGGTGATATGAATAAGCCAAATCTGCTTTTTCTGCTTATTCTGCCCAGCTTGCTGCAGAAGATATGGCTGCGGCTGATTCCTTGCTTAATATGAGTATTGAGGAACTCACCCTGGTTAAAGTCATTATTGCCACCGGTATGGAGCAGACAAAAAGTGATGCCCCAGCTACCGTTACTCTGCTCACAGAAGACGATATTAAAAAAACCGGGGCAACCAACCTGACAGATATTCTGCAGACCGTGCCCGGTGTGCATATTCAACGCAGTGCTTTTGGTTTTCGGCCTGAAGTACGCATTCGCGGTGCCGCCAGTACCCAGACCCTGCTTATGATAAACGGTAATCCTATACGGGATCTGGTATGGAATTTCGGTATTTTCTGGAAAGGCATGCCGGCTTCTGCTATTGAACGGGTAGAAGTGATCCGTGGTCCGGGCTCTGCCCTGTACGGCGCGGATGCCAGTGCCGGGGTGATTAATGTAATCACCAAAACTGCTGGTAAAATCACTCAGAATGAAGCAGGTGTAAGAGCCGGCAGTCTTGACACCCAGGAAGGCTTTATCCAGTACGGTGATCAATGGAATGATTTTGATGTGGCTTTTACGGCTGATTATTCTACTACCAATGGTCATGATCCGGATATAAAAAATATTGCTAATGTCCGCTATGGTTATGACAACCAGGATATTCGTTTTTCCCTGACTAATAAAAACTGGCAGTTTCTGGCCAATTATATGCGCCACAACAATCTAGACACTCAGATCACTGGAGCCGGCTTCTATGATCCCGTCACTTCTGCCGATGATGAACGTTATGACCTGGATTTAATCTACTCGGATGCTCAATTCAGTGAAAACTGGGGAATTAAAGCCAAACTGCACTATCAGGATCTGGACTATAATTCTAATAAGGGTTTCAGGGAAACACCACCTGATGCCACTTTCCCGACCGGTCGAATCAATCAGATGAGCTCATCAGAACACCAGGCCCGTTTTGATTTTACAGCCAATTATAGCGGTTTTAATGAGCATACCATTACCCTGGGCAGCGGTTATAACTGGCAGGATATTTATCAGGTTGACCAGATTGTAAACTACGACGGCAATACCTATATACCGCCAACCAATATCGCCGGCACTCCCGGTGCCTTTGCCCCGGAAAAAAGCCGTGAGATCCGCTATGCATTAATTCAGGATATCTGGACACTGGCGCCTGACTGGGAATTAACCTCGGGTCTGCGTTATGACCATTACAGCGATTTTGGAGATACCTTTAATCCCCGCCTTGCCTTAGTCTGGCAGACCACCGCTAAACTGACCACCAAGTTTTTATACGGTCAGGCATTCAGGGCACCCAACTTTCAGGAACTTTATGCAATAACCAGTCGTTCTACAGGCAACTCCAGCCTGGATCCGGAAGAAACCGAAACCATAGAGCTGGCTGTTTCCTGGCAAATCAATCAGCAGGCTCAATTAAATGCCAATCTTTTTGAATACACCATTGATGATTTTATTCGCAGAGACAGCCGCCGAAAATATCAGAACAGCGGCAAACACAAAACCACCGGTGTTGAAATCGAGGGCCGATGGCAGCTGAATAATAAACTGGTATTTTCGGGTAATTACACCTGGAGAGATCCGGAACATAATGATTACCGGGTTTCAGAAGAACCCGAACAATCTGCCTATCTACGCACAGACTGGCAGTTTCTGTCCGGCTGGAACTGGGATATACAGGCTAACTGGATTGCGGACAGAGAGAGAGCTGAACATGACAGCCGCAAAAAAATGAGCGACTATACGATTACTGATACCACTTTCCGTTATAACGGTTTAAAAAACTGGGAATTTGCGGCTTCTATTCGCAATATTTTTAATGAAAATGCTAAGGATCAGGCCAATATCAGAGATAATATCAGCGGCGCAAAAATGGACTTACCCCTGCCTGAGCGCAATGCCTGGGCAGAAATTCGCTACAAATTTTAATCTCCTGTACTCTGTAACAGGAACACAAACTTCATTAACATTCAAAAATCCTATACTGGTTTTTACCCGCCTTTTTAGCCTGGTACAAAGCCTGATCTGCATTTTTATAAAGCTGTTCCGTACTGTCACAGTTTTTATCCATACTGATAGCAATACCCAGACTGATGGTCACTATCCCCCGAGCAGAAGAATAATGAGGGATTTCCTGTTGTTCTACTGCTTTGCGGATCTGTTCGGCAATTTGCATCACCCCTTCCCGGTCAGTATCCGGCAGGAGTACCACAAATTCTTCTCCACCCAGACGTGCCACCATATCTCCTGGCCGTTTAATAGTATTTTTAATGGTAGATGCAATTGTGATCAGACAGTCATCCCCCTGCTTATGACCATAGGTATCATTAAATAATTTAAAATTATCGATATCAATCATAATAAAGGCCAGGGGCTTCCTGTTTCTCAGGCTGCGCCGCCATTCCTTGTGAAAAAATTCGTCAAAACGGCGGCGGTTAGAGAGTTTGGTCAGCGAATCGTTATAGGACAGGTCTTTTAACTTTTCTTCCCTGTTCTTATGTATGGATATGTCATGAATAATCGCCAGATAACGCGGCTCATCGGCCGGCAGAGTTATCAGGGAAAAATCCACCGGAAATTCACAGCCGTCCTTACGCTTCACCAGAATAGAGGAGAACTGTTTTTCCTCTTTACTGCCTGGCTCCAGTAAATATTGTTTATACTCACCGGCAAAAGGTTCTGCCAGCAACTGTAATAAATTCATACCTTCAAGTTCTGTAATATTATAATTAAACAGTTGACTGACCGCCGGATTAACAAATTCTATATTACCCTGAGCATCGACCTCCAGAATACCGTTATCAATATGGCTAACAATCTTTTCCAGCCGATCGGCCTGCTGCTGATATTTCTGCAACACGGTTTTCAGTTCAGATTCAGAATGGGACAACTGTTTATTAAGCTGCTGTACACTGATCAGACTTTTAATTCGGGCATAGACTTCTTCTTCATAAAAGGGCTTATTGATATAGTCTGCACCACCGACAGAGAAGCCCATTAAGACATCCTCAATTTCTGATTTGGCCGATATAAACACCACCGGAATATTCCGGGTCTGTTCCTGGGACTTAAGGATCTGGCAGGTTTCATAGCCATTCATATCCGGCATCATAATATCCAGCAGGATCAGATCCGGCAGCAGATGAGTGGCAATTTTAATCGCCCGCCGGCCATCGTTAGCGGCCAGAATCTGGTAGCCTTTTAACTGTAGCATTTCAGTCAGTAGACTGATGTTTGCCGACGTATCATCAACAATAAGTATTTTAGTGTCCTGATTGTCAGTTAATAGTTCAGTCATTCACAATACTCTTTACATAAACCAGAATACCATCCAGATCGGCCGCATTAATTAACTGTTCCAGATGTGATGCGGCAACCGTTCCGGCTTCACCAAAAATATGCTGCTGCCTTAAGTGTTTTATCATTTCACCCAGACGGGTTAACTGACCATACTCTGCCGCCTGTAATAAATCTTCAACAAAACTGTCCTTAAGATCCAGTTTAATGGCTGAATCCGGTGCCATCTGAACATTTATCGCCGTCTTATCCTGTTCATTGTCCATCTTCCCGGATCTGTTTTTTTCTTCCAGTACATCCCCCATGAGCTCCTTAATAGCAAAGAATATACTCTCAAAATGGAAGGGCTTGGAGATAAACAGATCATAGCCCATAGCCATATAATGCTCCGATTTGTACTGCAGGGTAGAGGCT
>JALUZF010000218.1 GCA_027012135.1 Gammaproteobacteria bacterium | reverse complement strand
TTGATATAGCCTCGTTTATCTTCCCGGACTATTCGACCAGTCCAGTCAGCCAATTCCAGATAGTCCGTAAGTGTAAAGGAAATGCCGCTTTCTTTAAGTGAACTACCGATAAAGGCTGAGAGTTTAATGGTTGGGGTTGTTTGTGATGAGGATGGGGGTGATTGTTTGCTTGTTTCAGTCAGCGCTTCTATACGTTGCTTAATGGAGGTATAGTCTGATTGTTCCAGGGTATCGCACAGGCCAGCCCGGATAGGGTTTAAATCAACATAGACCATACAGCTAAGAATAGCCTGCTCATCCAGCAGAGCCTGACTTTTAAAACGGCCTTCCCAGAACCGGCCGGTACACTGGTCTTCAGCATTGGCTTTACGGGCGATATACTCATTAAGGCAGCGCATAAACCAGCTGATATCCATTAACCGTTCTCTGAACAGGCTAATGGTTTCCCGAGCTTTGTTCTGTTCAGCATCAGACTGGCATTGGCCATTAAGATAGCGTTCCAGCAGCACAGGGATTGAAAAGAGCTGTTCCCAGCGTTGTATCACCTCTTCATCAGACCAGCTTTGGGCAAGTGGTGCATTGATTTTCAGTACGGTGTGGCAATGATTGGACATAACCGCATAAGCACAGACCTCAATAGCAAATGTACTGGATAGCAGAGCCAGTCGTTCGACAATCCATTGTTTACGGTGGCTGTAATTCTTATGGGTAGCCCTGTCAATGCCACAGAGAAATGTGCGTCTGACACAGCGGGAGATGCAATGATAAAATGGGGTGTCGGAAAGGCTGATTTGCTGCTTTCTTGGGGTTGGCATTGGATTAACTCCTTTTAATCTGGTTGGCCGGTAAGATACGTTTTATTTAGTATGCAACATATTTGTACAACAATCAAATGATCTAGGATTTATTCTCGAGGTTTTGGTTAAAGGAAAATGGTAAATTTCAGAGTTATTTAACAGCGTTATTTAATGGGTGTCAGCGTTATTTAAGCGTTATTTAATGAGCGTTATTTAATGGGTGAGCGTTATTTAATGGGTGTCGTGAAAGAGAAAAGAGAAGAGCTGATAAGGAATTATGATGTTTAAGCTTATCTTATTGTTAGTACCTCTATCTTTTATAGTTGGCTGCAATAATAATTTAAAAGGTTTTGTTTATGATTGTAATACAGGTATTCCTATAGACAATGCTCAGGTAATTGCAAAGCAAACAGGTTGGGGGGAATCCAAAGGTGTAATTGTTTGGGATAAAACATACAAAGTACATACTAAAACAAATATGAATGGTAATTTTGGTTTGTCTTTAAAATTTAATGCCCCAACTCAACTTTTAGTTTTCAAAAATGGATATTCTCAAGCTGAACAATATGAATACCCTGGTAATAAAGCACGCATAGGCTTAATGCCAATTGAAGGTAAAATAAAATCGGTGGTGACTAATAATTGCAAACCTGCATCCAGCTGCCTCCAATGCAGTGAGAATAAAGGTGTTACCGAATGTCGGAATACTTGTTTCGATTAATCAAAAATATCTAATTAGCGGCAGGTGTCAGGTAGATTGTCGCCTGATACAGAGCGTGGTAACGAGGTTATGAGATATGAGATAACCTGACAAGATGAGTACCGCGTAGCAGGGATGGGGTAAAGATAAACAGGCTGAATAATTACGAATTTTATTAC
>JALUZF010000217.1 GCA_027012135.1 Gammaproteobacteria bacterium | reverse complement strand
CAGCACCCAGGCTTAATCTCAGGCTGGTTTTTATCTGGCGCAGGCTGAGTCTGGCTTGCAGTCTGAGCCTTAATATTGTTCGTAATTGTCGCATTGATAGTCTCTTTGTTGGCATAACCATTCCCCAATAAAAATCAGGAAGGTTAGCAGTTATTGAATATCAATGTGTGGGAAAAGATTCTGATCCATCGTGAACACTGATTCTGGAAAAACAGTAAAAGTGTTCACGATGAGATCAGAATCGGCGTTCACGATAGAACAGAATGGGTGTTCATGATGGTTCAGAAACAGTGTTCACGATAAATCAGAATCAGTGTTCATGATCGGGCAGAATATGCACCTTCCGTAGTACTTTCCCTGATACAAATTATGTCAATAAATTTAACACTACAAATTAACGGGATATTGTAAGTGACTGTTCTATTGATACAATTAGTAATGGCATGCTAATTGCACTTATATAAAGCCAATCTCATAATAATATAAAATAAGGATCTACTAATGAAAAAAACATGTCTATTTACCTTGTTGTTTTGCTTTGCAACTAGTGCTTCAGCCGCAATTATAGATTTTAGATCAGCACCCTATGCCAGTACTTTTTTTCCTCCAAACCCTGAGGTGACAACTGATACAGTTAATGGTGTAAATTTTACAATTACAGCTACAGCCAGAGGGGTTGATGGATTCAGGCAAAATTCAGATGGACTCCGCTTTGGTGTACCGGGTAATGGTATGTATTCAATCAGTATTGTGAGTGATGCTGATCTTGAATATACCAGTCTGTTGGGAAAGGGGCATACTTTAACCAATTTTGCGGGTCAATTGCCTTTCGATATTTCTGTTAATGGGGTTCAGAAAATAGATAATCTTCAGTTTCCAGCAAGTACATTTAATGCTGAAAATTTGAGTAATATTGCAGTAAGTGCCGGTGATGCTTTTCTGATTGCGGTTGATTTTCCAGCTCTGACTGGTAGTAGTATATATGCCTCGGCTGTATTACAAACACTAAATTTTAATAAGGTACAAAATCCACCGCTTCCAACTGTTCCCCTTCCTGCTACAATTCTGTTATTTATTGGAGGATTAGGTATCCTAAGAGCTTTCACTGGTAAAACCTGAAACCTGGCTGCCTGATTATATCTACTCATTTTAAGAACAGGGGAGGAGCGAAGTTAATCTTCTTCCCTTGTGAGGGATGAATAGGGGGGATAAGAGCATTTCAACTATTTTAAATACCCCTTCAAAAACTCCCCCGTATAAGACTTGTTATTCTTAACCAGCTCCTCAGGCGTAGTACAGTCAATAACCGTACCCCCCTTATTGCCCCCTTCCGGCCCGATATCAATGATCCAGTCTGCCGTCTTAATCACATCCAGATTATGCTCAATAATTACCACTGTATTACCGTGATCTCTGAGTTTAAACAAAACCTGTAATAACTGCTTAATATCATAAAAATGCAGACCTGTGGTCGGTTCATCCAGTATATACAGAGTCTTGCCCGTATCCCGCTTGGACAATTCTCTGGACAGCTTAACTCTTTGTGCTTCTCCTCCCGATAAAGTTGTAGCACTCTGACCCAGTTTGATATAAGACAGACCCACATCAAGTAAAGTCTGTAATTTACGTTTTAAGGCGGGTATAGCACTGAAAAACTCATGGGCTTCTTCAATGGTCATATCCAGCACCTGGTAAATATTTTTACCCTTGTACTTGATCTCCAGGGTTTCCCGGTTATAGCGTTTGCCCTTGCAGACATCACAGGGGACATAGACATCGGGCAGAAAATGCATCTCAACCTTAATAACCCCATCGCCCTGACAGGCTTCGCAACGCCCGCCTTTAACATTAAAGCTGAACCGGCCAACATTATAGCCACGGGAACGGGCTTCATTAGTGGCGGCAAATAAATCACGGATGGAAGTGAACAGGCCGGTATAAGTGGCTGGATTGGAGCGGGGGGTACGGCCAATAGGGCTCTGGTCAATATCAATGGCCTTGTCAAACTGATCCAGCCCTTCAATAGACTTAAATGGCGCCGGTGAAGTATTGGCCCGGTTTAAAATACCGGCGGCATACTGGTACAGAGTATCATTAATTAAGGTGGATTTGCCTGAACCCGAAACTCCGGTGACTACCGTAAGTAGACCGATCGGGATGGTGATATTAACCTGTTGTAAATTATTGCCCGAAGCTCCTTTAATTTTTAACAGGCGTTTTTTATCTATCGGAGTACGCTGTGCCGGTACCGCAATAGCATCTGCTCCGCTGAGAAATTGCGCAGTAATGGATTTTTTGTTTTTCAGTATCTGTTTTAAAGAGCCCTGAGCAACAATCTTACCGCCATGAACCCCTGCACCCGGGCCGATATCCACAATATAATCCGCTGCACGAATAGCATCTTCATCATGTTCTACGACGATAACGGTATTGCCCAGATCTCTTAAATAATTGAGTGTATTTAACAGACGCTGATTGTCTCTCTGGTGCAGACCAATAGAAGGTTCATCAAGGATATACATGACACCCACCAGTCCGGCACCAATCTGGCTGGCCAGGCGGATCCGCTGGGCCTCACCGCCGGAAAGAGTTTCGGCACTGCGATCCAGGGTAAGATATTCCAGGCCGACATTCACCAGAAAGTTAAGCCGCTGTTTAATCTCAACTACTATTTTTTTGGCTATTTCACCACGTTTACCGGGCAGTTTGAGTTTCTCAAAAAAATCGGCGGTATCACCAATAGACATGGCCACGACTTCGGGCAGGTTTTTGCTTTTTATAAATACATTACGGGCCGCAATATTAAGCCGGCTGCCGTGGCAGTCCGGACAGGTATGAACGGTCTGGTATTTGCTCAGTTCTTCGCGCACCACATTGGAATCGGTTTCCAGATAGCGGCGCTGCATATTATGAATCACCCCTTCAAATGGTGCGTTGCGGGTGGTCTTTCTGCCCTTGTCGTTAACATAAACGAAATTGATGAATTCACCCTGATTACCATAGAGGATCATGTCCTGTATTTTTTTCGGCAGTTTATTAAACGGGGTGTCCAGGTCAAAATTATAGCGCTCTGCCAGTGACCTGAGCATCTGAAAATAATAGGCATTGCGCCGATCCCAGCCGCGGATTGCACCGGAAGTCAGAGGTGCATCAGGATTGTGCACAACTTTTTGCGGATCAAAATACTGTTTAACCCCCAGTCCGTCACAGCTGGGGCAGGCACCGGCCGGGTTATTAAAGGAAAAAATTCTGGGCTCCAGTTCAGTCAGGCTGTAGCCGCATTCCGGGCAGGCAAAGCGGGCAGAAAAAGAAATGTCAGCATCTTTAGCATCATCCATAAAGGCGATTCTGGCTGTGCCGTTAGACAGTTCAAGGGCGGTTTCAAAGGAGTCGGCCAGACGCTGTTTTAAATCTTCACGTACCTTAAAGCGATCCACAACCACCTCAATGGTGTGTTTTTTATGCAGTTCCAGTTCCGGAGGATTATCCAGTTCATAGAGTTCGCCATCAATGCGGATCCGGATAAAACCCTGTGCCCGAAGTTCACTAAACAGAACATGATGTTCACCTTTACGATCCTGCACCACGGGAGCCAGCAACATAAGCTTAGTGCCTTCGGGTAGAGCCAGGGTTCGATCCACCATCTGGCTGACTGTCTGGGCATCCAGGGTGGTATGGTGTTCCGGGCAGCGGGGTTCGCCAGCTCGGGCAAATAATAAACGCAGGTAATCGTAGATTTCTGTGACTGTACCTACAGTCGAGCGGGGGTTGTGTGAGGTAGACTTCTGCTCAATGGAAATGGCCGGGGACAAACCCTCGATATGATCAATATCGGGCTTTTCCATCATGGACAGAAACTGCCGGGCATAGCTGGACAGGGATTCCACATAACGGCGCTGGCCTTCGGCGTAAATGGTGTCAAAAGCCAGGGATGATTTACCGGAACCGGACAGGCCGGTGATCACAATAAGCTTATCGCGGGGCAGCTCTAAATCAATGTTTTTAAGATTATGGGTACGCGCCCCCTGAATTTTAATTGTATCCATAAAATATAGTAACAAGCCTGAACAAAAACTGATAATATACTGTCTTTCTAAGTAAAAGAACAATGAAAAGTAGAATAATTATAGTTATTGATTTGGCATGAATTTAATCCGTAGCTGAGTCCCCTGGTTTATTTCTGAAGACACCGTGAATCTATCCATGGAGGCTTTTCGACGCGATCATGCTGTCGAAACTTTAGAAAGAAGCCAGGGAACACAGCTGCTTTGTGCTAAATATTAAGGTATTTAAATTAAATATAATGAACAGTAAGTCATCACAAACCGAAATCGATAAACTAACCCCCACTGAAAAACGGGCCTCATTATCACTGGCCAGTATATATTCTCTGCGTATGCTGGGCCTGTTTATGATTTTTCCGGTTTTTTCTCTGTATGGTCAACAACTGGAAGACAATACTCCCTTATTAATCGGTCTGGCCATTGGTGCTTATGGTTTAACTCAGGCTATTTTTCAGATCCCTTTCGGCATGCTGTCAGACAAGATTGGCCGCAAGCCGGTGATTGTGGCGGGGATGCTGATTTTTGCAGCAGGCAGTGTGGTTGCGGCCGTTTCAGATTCTATTTACGGGGTGATTCTGGGGCGGATTATTCAGGGCAGTGGGGCTGTTGCTGCAGCCGTTATGGCTCTGGCAGCCGATTTAACCCGTGAAGAACATCGCCTGAAAATTATGGCGACCATTGGTATGAGTATCGGTTTTGCCTTTGCGGTAGCCATGGTCGCCGGTTCTATTCTCAATGAATGGATTGGGGTTGACGGTATGTTCTGGTTAACGGCGGTGTTTGCCCTGCTGGGTGTGGCCGTTACCCTGTTCTGGGTGCCTGATGCACCGAAAAGTTTTCACCGGGAAACCGAGCCGGTGCCGGAACAGTTTCGAACTATTTTAAAAGACCGGCAGTTACTGCGCCTGGATATGGGTATTTTAATCCTGCATATGGTGTTAACCGCTACCTTTCTGGTGATACCGATTGCACTGGTTGATGAGCAGCATGCCAACCTGCCGTCTGCCGAGCACTGGAAGATCTATCTGCCAGTGATGCTGTTGGCCATGGGAATGATGGTGCCGTTTATTATTATTGCCGAGAGTAAACGGCGTATGAAAGAGGTGTTTGTTGGGGCCATTAGTGTTGTGGCTCTGGCAGAACTGGGCTTCTGGGAATTTCATGATTCTATTTACGGTCTGACTATTTTTATTCTGGTGTTTTTTACCGCCTTTAATATTCTGGAAGCCTCCCTGCCTTCTCTGGTGTCCAAAATGTCACCGACCGAGGCCAAAGGAACGGCCATGGGCATTTACAGTACCAGCCAGTTCCTGGGTGCCTTTTTCGGCGGCCTGATAGGTGGAAAGTTATTAGGCTTATATGGTATAAATGGAGTTTTCCTGTTTGCTGCCTCGGCCATGCTGGTATGGCTGTTGTTTGCCCTGACCATGAAGTCACCGCGTTATCTTAGTACTTATGTAGTGAA
This sequence comes from Gammaproteobacteria bacterium, assembly GCA_027012135.1. Taxonomy (GTDB): domain Bacteria; phylum Pseudomonadota; class Gammaproteobacteria; order GRL18; family GRL18; genus JANELJ01. The sequence goes on along the minus strand of JALUZF010000217.1, from coordinate 13,892 downwards.
ACTGGGTAAAATTCAGGAACAGGATGTGTTAAAAGCCACCGCCGGTCTAACCGCTATTCGCGGTGTGGCAGAGGCCGTAGTGATCCCGGAGGATCAGGCGGCCTATTTAAAAGTGGAATTACATGCCCTGGATAAAGAGGGACTGCTGCAACTTTCAGAGCAGTATTCGCACGAGAAATAAGAGCAATTTTAAGAACAATCTTGAAGAGCAATTAAAAAGAGGATAAATAATGGCTGGAGTTAATAAAGTAATCCTGGTTGGGAGACTGGGAAAAGAGCCGGAAGTACGTTATACACCGGATGGTAAGCCTATTACCAATATCACTCTGGCTACTTCAGAAACCTGGAAAGATAAAAATACCGGACAACGGCAGGAACGTACGGAATGGCATCGGGTGGTATTTTTTGGCGGAGTAGCCGGTGTCGCCGGTGAATACCTGCATAAAGGTTCCCAGGTCTATATTGAAGGCAAACTGCAGACCCGTAAGTGGCAGGATAAAAACGGTCAGGATCGTTATACTACAGAAGTTGTAGTGGATAGTTTTAACGGTGTAATGCAAATGCTTGACAGCCGTACCGGCGGTGATACCGCCTTTAATCAGGACAACCAGCAGAATCAGAATAACGCACCACAGCAAAACCAGCAGTTTAATCAGTCTCAACCTCAGAACCAGCCCCAGTCGGCTCCCGCCGCACAGCCTTTTGAGGAAGATTTTGATGATGATATACCCTTCTAATCAGTACGTTTTTAAAAAATGTTGATTACAAAATTAGAAAAGGCTCTGTTATAAACAGGGCCTTTTTATTTTTAGTTTCTATGAGAAATTTTAGTGAATGCTGAAATAGTATTTGTCTTTACATTACTGCTGTTTACAATCATCCTGTTTGTATCCGATAAGGTTCGCCTGGATATTGTTGCTATTGGCGTTATTCTGGTGCTGATGCTCAGCGGCCTGCTTACTCCGGTGGAGGCTTTATCCGGTTTTGCTGATCCGGTGGTGCTGTTAATCGCCGGTCTGTTTGTGATTGGTGAGGGGCTGTACCAGACCGGTATTGCCTTTGCGGTCGGTCACTGGCTGATGCGGGTGGCCGGAACCCATGAAGTTCGCCTGATGGTGATGCTTATGCTGGTGGTGGCAGGCTTATCGGCTTTTATGAGTTCTACCGGTGCGGTAGCTATTTTTATTCCCATTGTTTTAAGTCTCAGTGTTAAGGCCGGGATTAATCCATCCAGACTATTACTGCCAATTGCCATGGCCTCTTTAATCGGCGGTATGCTGACATTGATTGGTACACCGCCTAATCTGGTGGTCAGTACACAGCTGGAACGGGAAGGGCTTGAACCTTTTGGTTTTTTCAGTTTTACACCCATTGGCTTAACGGTTCTGCTTTGCGGCATTATCTACATGTTACTGGTAGGACGTTATCAGCTGCCAAAGCGGGCTGCTGGCAAGCCTAAGCGTAACCAGCGCAGTATTCGAGAACTGGCTGATGCCTATGCGGTACGGGACAAAATCAGGCTTTTGCAGCTGGGCAGCGGCTCATCCCTGGCGGGGCAGAGCATAGAGCAGGCTCGACTATTAAGCCGTTATGGTATTGTAGTCATTGGCATTGAACATAATAAGCTGTTAAACCCAGCTTTATCCAGTTCTGTACTGTCATCTAATGATGCCTTACTGGTGTTTGGTAAACAGACAGATCTGGAGCATTTTCGTGATGAGGAACAACTGACTGAATTGCCACTGGATGAATATCAGGTTCAGCGGGTAAAACAGGAGCTGGGACTGGCTGAAGTCCTGCTTACACCTGACTCCCACCTTATAGGCCAAACTTTGATTGAGGCGGATTTCAGGAAACATCATGATCTGACTGTGCTCGGCATTCAGCGGCTGGGAGAATCACTGCAGGATAATTTTACTCATATTCCCCTGGCTTTTGGTGATTCTGTACTAGTGGCCGGAGGCTGGCAGGCCATTGCAGAGCTTAAGGAAGGGCATGATGATTTTCTGGTATTAAACCTGCCTGAAGAACTTGCTGAAGTGGCACCCGGCAGACATAAATCCACTCATGCTCTGGTTATTCTAGCGGTAATGCTGGTACTTATGACCTTTAACCTGGTGCCTAATGTGGCAGCGGTATTACTGGCGGCACTGGCCATGGTACTGACCGGCTGTATTACCATGAACAACGCCTACCAGTCGCTGAATGCTCAGAGCCTGGTGCTGATCGCCGGCATGCTGCCCATGGCCACGGCCCTGGAGAAAACCGGAGCCGTGAGTCTTATTGCCAGTGCTCTGGTTGCTGCAATCGGAGATTTTGGTCCCTTTGCCCTTATGGCGGGGCTGTTTGTTCTGACTTCTGTGTTCAGCCAGTTTATTTCCAATACCACCACGACTGTACTGATTGCCCCCATTGCCGTGGCGGCAGCCAGTGCCTTAAATATATCCGTTTATCCCATACTTATGACCGTGGCCATTGCTGCTTCCACTGCTTTTGCCACACCGGTGGCTTCTCCGGTAAATACCCTGATCCTGGGGCCTGGCGGATATAAATTTATGGATTTTGTTAAAGTGGGGGTTCCCCTGCAGATCCTGGCCATGATAGTGACTTTACTGCTGGTACCAGTGATATTTCCGCTTGCTCCGTAATTATTGCTCCAGCCTTTTTAACATATTTCGGGCCAGTTCAATGACCTGTTTGTCCTGGCTGATTTTAGTAATTTTTTCAAAGGCCGCATAAGCTTCATCCAGTAAATCGCTCATGTCACTAATAATGCCGAGGGTGTCATTTAAACTGCTGATAATTTTTTCTATGTCGTCATCGGTCTCAAACTGCCGTTCACTGGATAATACCGGCTCTGATGACTTTCCTGATAGTTGCTGCAGGACTTTTTCAAATGCAGAGCTGTTATTAAAATCGGCTGATTCAAACAGGGCTTTTAGTTCCAGGTTAACTTCATCCAGGTCAAACTGTTCAGGGTCAAAGTGTTCTCCCAGCCATTCCTGGATGTCCTCATATTCTTCCGGATCCTTTTCAGGTTCCGCCAGGATTTCGCTCAGATGCATATAGCCCGGGGAGCCGCCGGAGTCCTCGGGGGGGCAGGCGCGTTTGCCTCTGATGCAGATAACGGGAAGCTGTTCAGACTGGTAGGGCAGCACTTTCTCCAGGGTGATTTTATGTTTCCAGTCATCACCAAAATCATATTCATAGTTAAACCAGTCCTGTTCTTCGCGTAGGATATCACTGAGCAGTACCACGGACTCATCTACGCCCGGATCATCAGGCACAAAGGCAAAATCATCCTGGGTATATTGAGGGCGGAACAGATTGCCTTCCTGATCCACAAACTGGTGCAGGTGGGTATCAAGCCAGCCCATGCTGGACTGAATGGCTACATGCAGGGCATCCAGGGTAATGCGGCTGTCCACCTGCAGACGTCGCCAGATGGGCGGTTTTATGTCCTGTAGCTGGATTTTAATCTGGTAGGTATTGCGTAGTGCAGGTATATGACTGGATTGTGGCATTCAGGCTCCCCGGTTTTGTCTTATTATACACTGCAGATAAGCCGGAAACTATTCTGTGTTCATCCGATTAATGAATATGCTACACGTAGTTCCTTCTCCCTGAGGGAGAAGGTTAGGATGATGGGCAAATCAGGCATAATTTCGGGAGGAGATATAAACCTCAGTCCAGTTTGCTGTTAATGGTTTTAAGCAGCGTTTTTACATCCGCCAGTTCCTGATTCAGAACCTTTATTTCATGCTGATAAACCAGTTCCTTTGCCGTTTCCGGTTTTTCTGTGTCATTATCCGCATTATGTTCGTCTCCTTTAATAGTAAAAATAGCATCCACCACCAGACCAATAAACAGGTTAACCATAATAAAGGTGACAATCAGAATATAAATAACAAAGAAAACCCAGGCCATAGGATGGACTTCAATTACCGGACGGGCAATACCCATAGACCAGCTTTCCAGGGTCATGATCTGGAACAGGGTATACATGGATTCACCCAGGGTGCCAAACCATTGTGGAAAAGTGGCACCGAATAAATTAGTGGCAATAATGGCAAATACATAGAAAAACAGCAACAACACCAGGGAAACTGAAGCCATGCCGGGAATAACGCTTAAAATAGCAGAAATAATCAGACGCATTTGTGGCACAATGGTTAACAGGCGGAATAACCGTAAAACCCTTAGAACACGCAGTACAGACAGACCTTCACCTGCCGGGATCAGGGAGATGGACACTACAAAAAAGTCAAACAGGCTCCAGGGATCCTTAAAAAAGGCCCATCTATGGACATAAATTCGCAACAGGATTTCAATGGTGAATATACCAATAATGGCCATATCCAGAGTATGGAGCAGCACTCCGTACTCAGACATAATGTCTCTGGAGGTCGCCATACCCAGGGTAATGCCGTTAAAAATAATTAAAAAGGTAATAAAATGCTGGAAATAACGAGTTTCTATAAACTGTTTGACGGTTTTTTTTAAATGCATGGGTTTATTAGTCTGGTTTTTAATATAAATTTAGCGGTTCAGTACTGGAATATGTGTCCGCAGCGGTTAAAAATCAATTATTTCCCTTTTACTGAAACACTAAAGACCTTATATTTAAATTAACTACTCAAAACACAGGCAAAATGCAGGAATTTTAATGAAAGTCTTTTTATTTATACTCTTATTTCTCAGTGCTGTGCCGGTGCATGCTCAATTGAATGAGTTGAGTGAACCCACAGAGTGGAGTGATTCTATCCAACAGGGCTGGGACAAGTCTAAACAATATGGTGCCAAGGCCTGGCAGGCCACTAAAGACACTACCAGGGAATTGTGGAACTCAACTAACCAGATGTTTACCCTTTCTGAAAAGGAACGACAGCAGGCGCGTCAGGATGAAGAGGATGAACGCTTCCGGCAAATGTGGTCACAGCTGTTTTCTGAGATGCAGGAGGGTGTGCAGCTGGTAGATAAAATCAAGCAGGCGCCTCAAAGCCGTTTTTTCGGAGAGGATAAACAGTCCCTGCAGGAGGATCTGGATAAAATCCTGGATAAAATGGTGGTGCTGCTTGAGGATGAAAATATCAATGATTACCGGCATAAAATTGCTGAAATTGATGACTATATTGCCACTTCAAAAGCTAATATTGCCTACTATCGAGAACAGCGGATCACAGCACCGCGCACCCATATGGTGAAAACCACGAAGGAAGCCTTTGACAAAAAAATTGCCCAGGAACAGGAAAATATTAAGCTCTACCGTCAGGAAAGCCGGCGCATTAAAGTCTATCTGCGTGAACGTCTGCAGGATATAGGTATTAACCTGAGCCAGGAACAGGTAGAAGTATTGCTCAGTCGTGTGGACGGTGATGATATTATCCAGATGTCGGTGGTATTTGACGTGCTTAAAAAAATCACCCAACGCTTAATGCAGCTTACCCGGGAATCCGGCGAAGATATCCAGCAGGCCAGGAAATACTATGGTATGCATGTGGTTTTACTGGAAATGGTCAATTATATGCAGGACAAATACATTGAACAGGTGGATAAAATATACATCCCCAAAATTGATGCTATTATCAATAAAACCCTGGCGACCCGTAATATCGCCCAGATCCATTTAAAAGAAGAAACCAGTCCCGGACGCAGAACTATTTACCAGAAAAATATCCAGGCTCAGACTCTGACACTTAAAGCGGCCCGATTATATAAACACAACCTGGAAGAGCAAAAAGCAAAAGTCCGTAAAGCCCAGAATGTGATAAAAAAGGATCTGCAGCTGGCACAAAATACCTATGATACTGTGGAGCTGAGTGCCGATTTACTTTCCGTACTTAAAACCAGCCAGGCTTCTTTTGATGTATTGATGAACTTGCAGGTACCGGAAATCGTGCCATTTGAAAACCTGCAGATGAAAAATAAATTTCAGGAATTGTCAGAAACTTTAAGAAATAATCAAACAATCAATTACTAAACAGAACAAATTCCTGTGTCTGCAAGGCAATTTCCAGTTCCTCATTGGTTTTTATCACCAGAATTTTTACTTTTGAATGTGGACTCTGTAACTCAGACAGAGCATCATAAACAACCTGATTTTTATTACTGTCCATAATAATTCCAAGCCCGTCCATGTTTGTGCAGACTTGTCTGCGAATAAAGTCAGAATTCTCGCCAATGCCGCCGGTAAAAATAAGCCCCTCAATGCCATTAAGTGCTGCAGTATAAGCACCAATATACTTTTTGATCCGGTAGCAGAAAATATGAATGGCCAGTGCTGATAACTCATCACCCTGGTCTGCCTGTTTGATAATGGTGCGCATATCATTCTGTCCGCACAGCCCTTTCAGACCGCTTTGCTTATTCAGCAGATCATCCAGTGTATCAATATCCGCCCCGGTTTCCCTGGCCAGGTAAAATAAAATGGCCGGGTCAATATCCCCGCTGCGACTGCCCATTAATAAACCCTCCAGGGGCGTCATGCCCATTGAAGTATCAATGGACTGGCCATTAAGCACTGCAGCGGCACTGGCGCCATTGCCTAAATGCAGACTGATCAGCCGGGTGTTTTTAATACCATAAGTGTACTCCAGAAACTCAGCAGCCTGACGGGTAACATATTGATGAGAAGTACCGTGAAAACCATAACGGCGGATATGGTATTTTTTATACAGCTCATAAGGCAGGCCATAGGTATAGGCATAATCCGGCAGACCGGCATGAAAAGCTGTATCAAAGACCGCCACCTGTGGTACATCCGGAGCAGACTGCCGGGCCATTTTTATGCCCAGCACATTAGCCGGATTATGTAAGGGGGCTAATGGAATTAACTGTTCTATAGCCTCAATAGTTTGAGTATTGATTAAAGTCGGTTGTTTAAAACATTCACCGCCATGCACGACTCGATGACCAATGGCATCCAGATCCGCCAGGTCGTCAATATGCCCCTGTGCTGATAACTGTTTCTCCATAGCCATAATGGCCTGCTGATGATCGCTGACCTGTTCAATTAAGCCAGAATGCAATACCCTGTGGCCATCCATATCAAATAACTGAAACTTCAGGGAAGAACTTCCAGAATTGAGCACGAGAATTTTCACAAATATTGTCTCACTATAAGGTGTTTAAAAAACCCTTCAAAAAAACTGTCCATAAGAAGCCTGGTCTGCAGGCATTCCTGCCCACATAAACTGAAAGTTTATTCCTTAGCCACCAACACCTGAGCCTGAATAGCTGTAATGGCTACGGTATTGATAATATCCGGCACCAGGCACCCACGGCTTAAATCATTTACCGGCTTTTTCAGTCCCTGTAAAACAGGCCCAATGGCAATAGCGCCGGAAGAACGTTGGACCGCCTTATAAGTATTATTACCGGTATTCAGATCAGGGAAAATAAACACTGAGGCATTACCTGCCACCTGAGAATCCGGCAGTTTACTGCGGGCCACGTCTGGAGAAATGGCCGCATCGTACTGCATTGGGCCTTCAATAAGCAGATCAGGGCGGCGCTTTTGAGCAATCAGGGTGGCTTCGCGAACCTTATCCACATCCTTGCCTTTCCCTGATGTACCGGTAGAGTAGGACAGCATGGCAATGCGGGGTTCAATACCAAACATTTGTGCTGTTTCAGCAGAACTGATACAGATTTCAGCCAGTTGTTCGGCATTAGGATCAGGATTAACGGCACAGTCCCCATAAACGAGTACCTGAGTTTCCAGACACATAATAAACACACTGGAAACCAGGGATATATCAGGCGTGGTTTTAATAATCTGCAGTGCAGGTCTAATAGTATCTTCGGTGGTATGAATTGCGCCGGAAACCATGCCGTCAGCATGACCCATATAGACCATCATGGTGGCAAAATAGGACACATCGGCAATGGCATCGGCCGCCCGTTCGGGAGTAACCCCTTTGTGTTTTCTGAGCTGATACAGAGTTTCTGTATAAAGTGTAATATGCTCTGACTGAAGCGGATCGATAATTTGTGCCTGTTCAATATTTAGTCCCAGGGATGCCGCATGGGTTTTTATGGCGGTTTCATTACCCAGAAGGGTAATATCCACGACCTGCCGGCGCATCAGGATCTCCGTAGCTCTTAAAATACGCTCATCACCGGCTTCGGGCAGCACAATATGCATGCGCTGGCTTTTGGCCTGCTCCAGCAGCCGATGTTCAAACATAATGGGAGTCATTATGGAAGACTCAGTAATATCCGCCTGCCTGAAAATCACATCACCATCTACATGGCGGTCAAACAGCCCCAGTGCCAGAGCCTGTTTGTGCGGGTTGCCTGAGGCAATGGCGGCTTTAACCTGTTCCACTTGCCGGGTAGTGGTAAAGGTATCTTCCGCAACAGACAAAATAGGAACCTTCAGATCCATTCCCTGCAATAGTCGGAGCATGTTCTTTTCCGGTGTAAATCCACCGGTCAACATAATGCCCGCCAGATTCGGATAATTAAGGGAGCGCAATGCCGTCAAAGAAGCCAGCAGAATATCTGCCCGATCACCGCCGGTAATAATTAAATCCCCATCCTCAATATAGCGCAGAAAATGTTCCACCGTCATGGTGGCAATTTTAAACTGCCGAACTACTTTCTGCTGAGCCTCGTCAGAGCCCATAATACAATGTGCCTGCAGAGCCTGCCTGATATCCGCCAGAGTTGGGGTATCCAGTTCAGGTTCATCGGGAATATAAAAAACTGGTATGTTATCCGCTTTAGCGGACTGCAGCTGAGCAAAAGCTGCTTCGGATACCCGGTTAACAAAACTGGCAAAATGTGTAGCGCCGGATTTACGGATAATATTATGGGTGATATTAATTTCTTCCTGCACCGCCTGTGCATCCTGACTAGCGGCATTAACCACTCCGATAAAAGGGCAACCCAGGTTTTTGGCAATTTCCAGGTTAATATTCATATCAAATGCAGCCAGAAAACCGGAGTTATTCAGCCCTTCGCAGACAATAAAGTCGTATTTTTTCTGTAAATCGTTAAAGCGGATCAGTAACTGCTCGTAAAACTCCTTTAACCGCCCCTGTGATGCCAGTTTATTAACGGCCTCAATATCAAAACTATAGCATTCCTTGTAGTTCATATCGGGGCAGTATTTGCTGCGGATCAGCTCAATATCATTATCGGTCTGATCACGACGGTCAATCACAGGACGGAAAAAAGCCACCTTATCAATACGGCGGGTCAGCAACTCCATTACACCCAGTGTAATAAGCAGTTTACCTGCATGGGGTTCCATGGAGGCAATATACAGGCTACTGGTTTTCAAGCAATCATATTCCGTAGTAGTTAAATGAACAGAAAAGTGTGTAAAACTGTACTTGAAATAAATACTTTAATCAAATGAAAGAAATTTACAGGATGGATTCTATAACACATCCTAAATGTATTATTATTCCACATTGCCCTTGATTATTGATTATAATGTGCAGAATCATGCGCATCTTTAGTATTACCACGCAGTGAAAGGAAAGCATAGCTCTTGAAACAGATATCAGAAAAACAACTGCTTGTTATTACAGCCTTTTGCAGTATTCTGCTTTCACTCTGGCTATCAGCTTCCAGTGATATTATCTCCAGGGATTCAACGCTTTATCTTAAAGTGGCGCAGGCATTTCTTGATGCAGGGTTTGTAGAAGCATTTAAAACCTGGAGCTGGCCTTTTTATCCCATTTTTTTTGCGCTTATTCATCAACTGACCGGTTTAAGTCTGGAATATTCTGCATATGCATTAAATGCCATTCTTAACGCTGTAGTCTGTGTCGCTTTTGTAAAAATCTATTCAAAAATTGCCTTTAATGGCCATCGATTATGGGTGGCGGCGTTATTTATTATTACCTTTGTTGGCTTTAATGATTACCGGGGTGATATTATCCGTGGTTACGGGTTCTGGGCATTTACTCTGCTGGCCGTTTATTACTATGTATGTTTTTATCAAACCCGGCAGAAAGCAGAGGCATTTAAATGGCAAATATCGATATTTATGGCCACACTTTTTCGCCCCGAGGCTATTGTGTTTGCCTTTGCAGCCCCGCTGTTTTTCCTGTTTATACCCTCAGTTCCTTTTAAACAACGGCTGTCCAGCTATGCCTGGTTAAGCAGTTTTATACTGCTTATTGCTTTATCTATTAGTGTAGTATTCCTGGTGTCATCTGAATTCAGGGAATTAATCATGAACCATAGGCCGATACAGGCGGATTACCTGTCCCCGTCATTTTTATTAGGTAGTTTCCACCAGGGAGTTGATAACTTTATTAAGTATGTACTGGTCTGGGATTTTTCGGCTAAATATGCACCTCTTATGCTTGCCAGCGGTCTGTTGACCATGCTGGTGTATAAAGTGCTGTTAAATCTGGGGCTGGTATATGCGGGGATATGGGGAGCTGGAATTTACCAAAAATGGCTGCGCCTTAAGAAAGAATCATGGATTGTTCTGTATTTTGCCCTGATTGCATTTGTTATCTTAATGGTGCTTAACTTTTCCCGTTTTTATGTCTCTTCACGTTATATTGTGCTACTGGTTATTTTACTGGGGTTGATTGTGGCTCAATACCTGGATGTGTTATTGCAGAAACTATTTCAAAACAGAAAAAAATGGTTATTAACTGCTGTATCGGCATATATAGCCGTACAGTTTCTGGATAGTATTATTTCTATCGGCGCCTCCAAGGCTCCCATTAAGGACATTGCGCAGTGGACAGTTCAGAATATAGACACTAATGAAAAAATAGCCTGTAATGAATCCCGGCTGGGATATTATTCAAACTACCATTGTACGGACATAACAAGTATTTCAGACTTCTATAGCCCGGAAAAAATAACCCAGTTAAAACAACAGGGATTCCGTTATTTATTATTGTGGGTAAAGCATAATAATAAGGCTATGCATAAAGCCCTTGCGGATAAGAAGCAATTTGAATTGCTTAAAAAGTTTGCAAATAAAAAGGATGACCTGGGCGCTTTGTATTTAATTAAACAGGGTAAAGAAAAATAGCAGAATCAGTGGTAACCCATCTCAGAAAGAAGGCTTAATACTTTCGGTGCAATTTTTTCTGCGTAGGCCCGGTGTCCTTTCTTTGTCCAGTGAGAATCATTTTTAAAGCTGTAGGGCGGGGCAAATACTCCGTCTGGAAAAATAGAAGTCGTGGCAATAATACGGATATCTTTTTCCTGCAGCCACTTTTTATTAACCTGTTCCGGCTGAAAATCATCAGATAATAATAATGCAAACCGGGCTTTATTGTTTTTAACGGTTTTGTCCAGTTTATTAATAATGCTGGTGGTTAACAAATCACCTATTGAAGCTTTATGTGCAGAACCGGATTTCCCGGGTGTCTTATTTTGTTCTGTCTTGCTTATGGTCGCAGAAGAAGCCTGGGCGGCTTTAGGACTGGCTGCAAAATACAGTTTTTTTAACATATCAGGATGCTGTCTTATCAACATCGTAATATAAGTAAAAAAAGCAGAATAATCGGTCAGGTTTACTTGTATTTGACACAAGGTACGATTTAAAGCCGTATCCAGACGCTTAACATGAAAGTCCTGATCCAGCCGGAATTCTGAACAAATCGGATACCGGGGGGTTGGATAAGCTGTAAGGTTTAATTTGCCACCGTATTCTTTTGGCTTGAGCTGGAAAGCCGGTTTGCCAAAAGGTCGGCGCATTCTGTGTAAGGTAATATTATTTAAGGGATCGTTGCTGACATGCTGAAACAGAACCAGGTCCGCCTGCAGATTTTTTCCTTTTTCTTTATAGTATAAAAAACTCTGATCGGTACCGTAACCCCGTACCCCGGCATTAATAACCTGTACCGGAGTGTCCAGTTTTTTATTCAGCAGTAGCTGCAGTTGTGCGCTATAGGTATCTTTAAAGGGGACTTCAAAACCGGCTGTTATAGAATCCCCCAGAACCAGAATGCGTAATCCGTTCTTTTTGGTGATTTCCGGTCCTCTCAGACCCTCAGAATTAATCTGTATTTTAGTGTCATACTCAACGGGCCAGGGGCGGGGGCCGATATATTCGCCTTCTGAATCCGGTATATGAGACCAGCCCAATAAGGGATCATACTGCCAGAGCATAGAGGATTTGGAGTAAGTTTGATAAATAGGCTGATAACCGGCCAGCCGAAACCCTGCTTCAAGTAAAAGAAAACATACCAGAATGGAAAATAATACCAGCAACAGGTTGGTAAAGGTATTTTTTAAAGACTTTAATAAAGGCATAATGCCCTACTCGCTCTCTCTTCCAAAAGGAAGAGAGAGGTTAAGGTTAAAACAGCGTATAGATAAACGGTGCAATGGCAGAACCCTGGGCCAGAACCAGTAAAGCCCCCAGCATTACCATAATCAGGATAATGGGCAGTAACCAGAATTTTTTTCTGACCTTTAAAAAGCTCCATAAATCTTTAAGTAACTCAAACATTAAAAAGGGTTCTCCATATTATTAATATTTTTTTCACGCTTAATATAATAGCTGTCTACCTTATGTTTTTTCTTCATGGGATCAAAGCCGAATAACCGGGCAACAAAACCCATGGGGGTTAATATCAGGTAGAAAATGGTAAACAGCAGTATGCGGCTGTTAATAAATCCCAGTACATCGGCAAACTTTAACCAGGCTTTGTGCACAGGAGCCAGCATCCGGGGCATTAATGCGCCCGTCAGGGCAAAGGCTGCTGAGACTATATACGGTGTCCAGGAAAATTCCCAGTGCCACAGCCAGGGCAGTAACAAAGCAAAAAACACCAGGATCATGCCGGCCATTATCCAGGCAAACTGGCGTATTTCTTTTATATCATAGTTTTTTGTCATAATAGTTATTTTTTATAGTAGATAAGACTCGTCTGGTTTAGTCCAGTTCAAACTCATTGCGCCAGTCGCTGTTGTCCTTAAACGCGGCCTGTTCTTCTTTATATAAAATAAAGTTTTCCAGTACCAGGACATCCATCTCGGTACGCATAAAACAGCGAAAAGCATCTTCCGGTGTGGCAACAATCGGCTCGCCGCGGACATTAAAAGAGGTATTGATCAGCACAGCACAGCCGGTCAGGTCTTTAAATGCTTTAAGTATTTGATAATACCTTGGGTTGGTTTCCTGATGAACGGTCTGGATCCGTGCAGAATTATCCACATGAGTAATGGCCGGCAGGGTAGAGCGGATCTGTTTTAAACGCTCCAGACCTTTTCTGGTTTTTTCCACCGGCTTTAATAATTTGGCCGCCACCTGGGCTACAATCAGCATATACGGACTGGGTGTATGCTGGTCAAAATACTCGCTGACATCTTCCGCCAGAACCGAAGGGGCAAAAGGCCGGAAGGATTCACGGTACTTGATTTTCAGGTTCATGGTGGACTGCATTTCGGTATTGCGCGGATCACCAATAATGGAACGACCGCCCAGAGCACGTGGCCCAAACTCCATGCGCCCCTGGAACCAGCCGACTACCTTAGCATCATTGATTTTTTGAGCCAGCAGTGGAAAAAAATCCTCATCCTCATGAAAATGATAAGGTATGGAATGGGATTCTAAATATTCTTTTATGCTCTCATTGCTAAACCTGGGACCGAGATAACTGCCCGCCATGCTGTCATGTACATTGTCTTTTTCATCCACAACCGGCTGCTGATAATGACTATGCCAGAGCGCCAGTGACGCGCCCACAGCACCGCCGGCATCACCGGCCGCAGGCTGGATCCAGATGTTTTTAAACGGCCCTTCCCGTTCCAGCCGGCCATTGGAAACACAGTTTAAGGCGACACCGCCGGCCAGGCACAAATAGTCATTATCCGTAGTTTTATGCACATGATGAGCAATTTTCAGCATGATTTCTTCAGTAACAGCCTGAATAGAACTGGCAATGTCCATTTCTTTC
>JALUZF010000216.1 GCA_027012135.1 Gammaproteobacteria bacterium | reverse complement strand
TAAATTACTAGTATCATCCGGCAATGACTCTGTTACGGCCCTGTTGTTTTGCCTGGTACAGTGCCTGATCAGCCCGTTTAATCATCTGCTCCAGACTGTCCTGTTCTGATGTTATTTCTGTAAGCCCAAAACTGGCAGTGATCTTATGACCATCCGGCTTCAATTGTGCTATTTTTTCACGGAACTGATCTGCTTTGTTCCTGGCATTCTGAAGCTGACAGGCATCACATAAAATAACAAATTCCTCCCCGCCAAATCGGGTAACTATATCTTCCTTGCGGGAAAATTTTTTCAGTAAAGCACCAATTTCCCGCAATACCCGATCACCAAAGGGGTGACCATAATCATCATTTATTTTTTTAAAGTGGTCGATATCAAGAATTACCAGGCTGATATTGCTATGATGGCGTTGGGCATAGGCAATTTTTTTGCTGGCACTCTCCATAAGAAAGTGACGATTATAAAGCCCTGTTAACTGGTCATGAGTCGCCATTCTGGTTAACATATCGCGCTGAATTTTCAGAGTAATATGGGTATCCACTCTGGCGGCAACAATAACAGAGCGGATAGGCTTGGTAATATAATCCACGGCTCCAAACTGCAGGCCCTTTTCTTCATCTTCTTCCTGATCATTAGCCGTCACAAAAATGACCGGAATATGCTGCGTTAAAGCATCTTTTTTTAACTGTTTACAGACTTCAAAACCGCTGATCCCCGGCATCTCTATATCCAGAAGAATTAAATCCGGCTGAGGTTCCTGCCGGGCCAGTTCCAGGCAGCGGTAACCGTCTGTCGCGACTTTAATCCGGTATTTATCCTTAAGGACATCTGCCAGAGTCTGAATATTGGCAGGCACATCATCCACAATTAATATATAAGGTTTTTCAGCCATTCAGTTCTTGTCTCCATGGACACTTTTCTGGCTATTATCCATTGTTTCAGCTCCCTCTGACAGGCATGATAATAAACGGTTCATCGTTTCCAGTGCGGCCTGCATATTGAAATGTGTTATTTCATGGTAAAGATTGTCCATAAGTACCTGCTGTTGCTTATCGCTTAAGGGTATTTTTAACGGTTCCAGTTCGCTGTTATCAATATACTCATCCTGCTGTAATTTTTCCAGTACCGGTTGCAGACGGGCTATTAACTGCTGATTATCTACTGAATCATTTATGCTTTTTTGTTCCTGAGTCTGCTGCTGATACTGTTCCAGTTTTTCCGCAAGCTGCCGGTAGCGTTTATCCAGTTCCGGCAGCTTCTGTTCCAGTGCTGACCAGTCAGACTGTCTGGCACAGGCTTCCATTTCGGCGCCCAGCTGCTGCAGACTCAGACCACTCAGATTGGCAGCCACCCCTTTAATAGTATGGGCGGCAATACGTGCCTCATCTTGTTTCTGTTCAATAATAGCCCGTTTTAATTCTACCATCCTCTGCGGCATATCTTCCAAAAACAGTTCAATCAGGGGCAGAATACGAGTCTTACCCTTAAGGCGTTTCAATGCCGCTTCCCGTTCCCAGTCTGTTAGCTGTTCCTGCTCGGCCTCAGAGCTAATATTTGCAGAGGTGTTATTTTCAGAGGGCTTTTTACCAGCTGACGTCGTTTTTTCCGTGCTGCCAGGTTCTGCCGCCGGTTCAGAGGATGGCAAAACAGCTTCAATCCCTGTCCATTTACACAGCATTTTATACAGACGTTCAGAATCAATGGGTTTGCTCAGATAATCGCTCATACCGGACAGCAGGCATTTATCTCTGTCACCTTCCATGGAATTAGCGGTCATGGCAATAATCGGTATAGAATGATAAGGCTCACCGGCCTCTCCTGAACGAATTTTTCCAGTCGCCGCATAACCATCGAGTACCGGCATCTGACAATCCATCAGGATCAATGTATACGGCTGAACATCAGCACTCCTTTCAAGCATTTCCAGGGCTTCCTGACCATTATTGGCAATATCCGCTGACAGGCCCAGGTTCTTTAAAATGCCACTGGCAACCAGCTGATTAACCCGGTTATCTTCTACCAGCAGTATACGGATATTTTCTGGCCATTGCGGTGAGACCTCTTTTTCCTGAGCATTTTCCTGGTGTTGCTCACCGGCTTTATTGTCAGCTTCTTTTGAGGATTTTAAATTAGCCGCATGGATACCCTTTATATAATGCCGGGTGACCAGCGGAGTGGCCTGTTCCAGAGCAGCTCCGTCATCACCGACAATGGCCAGAGCATCAAAAAGGTCCTGAGTTGTGGCCGGTTTAGGGAAATAGGCACTAAAACCCAGTTCTGCAAAAAATTTTGCATCACCGCGATGATTCATCGAGGTCATCATCACCAGCTTCATCTGTTTAAAGCACGGATCGGCCTGTAATTTTCGACCAAGCTCTGCACCATCCATAACCGGCATCTGCATATCCAGCAACCCAATATCAAAAAACGGCTCATCACTTGCCGCCTTTTGTTCACAGAGTTTTAAAGCTTTTAGTCCGTCTTCTGCTTCCTCAACACTTATTCCCCAGTGTTCCAGCTGTGCACGCAGTACTTCCCGGTTAATGGCATTATCATCCACAATTAATATATTTAAAGTACTGACATCAAAATCAGGTATGACCATGCTTGAATTATTGCCGGCCTGCAGATATAAACTGAATTCAAAACAACTGCCCTTGCCTTCGGTACTGCTGACACTGACATCGCCACCCATAAGCCCTGAAATTTTTTTAACAATGGCCAGCCCCAGACCCGTACCACCGTATTTTCTTGTGGTGGACGAATCCACCTGGCTGAAAGAATCAAATAAAGAAGCAATTTTATCAGCAGGAATACCAATACCGGTATCGGTAATTCTACAAACCATTTTCAGGCGATTGGGTTCACCTGGTAAGGGTTCAGGCTGCAGTTTCACCTGAATAATAATTTCTCCACGTTCGGTAAACTTAATGGCATTACCCACCAGATTGGTCAGTAATTGCCGAATACGCCCCGGATCACCCTGTACCATGGAATACTCAATATTTTTTAGATCAAGTACCACTTCCAGACCTTTTTTCTGTGCCTGAACAGCCATAGCCTCGGCAAAATCACCCAGCATACTGCGCAGATCAAAATCAATTTCTTCCAGTTCCAGCTTTCCTGCTTCAACCTTGGAAAAGTCCAGAATATCATTAATCAGGTTCAGTAAAGCATTGGCACTGTTTCTGGCCAGGCTCAGACGATGCTGCTGCTCCTTATTCAGGTCTGATTTATCCAGCAGGTCCAGCATTCCGATAACACCGTTCATGGGTGTTCTAATCTCATGGCTCATGGTTGCCAGAAACTCACTTTTAATTCTGGCACTAACTTTAGCTTTTTCCAGAGCTTCTTTCATATCCAGTGTCCGCTCCCTGACCTGTTCTTCCAGACTTTCAGCCAGTTCCTGCAAATCATGACGGGACTGATTTAAATGTGTCAACATGGTATTAAAGGATTTAGCCAGCATACCCAGTTCATCCTGACGATCAAAAACCGGAATATTAATATCTTCTTCCCCCGCAGCAATACGGTTGGCTGCATCCGTTAAGGACTGTATTGGACGTAATAAAAAACCAGCCATAATCGCCATGGCAATACTTAAAATAACGACCAGCAGCATGACCCCGACCACCAGACGCTGACCAAATCCCTGTGCCTGCTGATCAATGACCGTATGTGAAGTCAGTGCGCCGACTATAAGATACTTATTCTCATCTAAGGGGTCATAATGCAGGTAACGCACAATTAAGGTGGAAGATATCTCCGGGAGATTAATGGCCTTGTAATCTTCATTACTGTTTTCATGAAGCATCAGGGTAAAATCCGGATAATCTTTTTTAAATCCCGGCGCACCGCCTAATGCCATAGTAAAACGTCGATCCTTATCCCTGTGAAACAGGTAGTCGCCCTGCTCATCTGCAATAATATAGGACACATCCTCCGGAGCCAGCAGAAAAGGACTGGCAATTTTGTCAAAATTGACATTAATAACCACTACGCCAAAAACCTTGCCGTCCGGTGTATACACCGGTGCTGCGGCCCGGATAACCGGCTGCATGGGGAATACTATCCGCCCGAATTCCCTGTTAAGTTCGACCTTGGAGATAAACTGCTCATCCGGGCGCAAAAGTATGGTTTTACGAACATAGTCATACTGGCCTTTTTTCTGCAGTTTGTCTTCATGCACGTTAATAATTTCATTACCGCGGCGTTCTATACGCACAATTTCCAGACCATTATCGGCTACCCCTATATAGCGGATCTGCAGATATTCCGGCCGCTGTTCCAGCAAACTGACCAGTTCCAGTTCAATACGTTTTTTCCATAAGGACTGAGTCATATTAAACTCATCATCATAACCGCCGCCCTGTACAGCCCGGTTGTAACCGGAAACCGAATCGGAACGGGCAATACGCTGGGCATCAAAGCGCATCCGTTCGACATTTTCCTTTAATCCCAGAGTCAGTCTGTGCAGCTCACCGCTGATACGTTCCACGCTCTGCCTACGCAGCAGGGATGCTGCATCATGGTAACTGAACAGGGCCACGCCCAGAATACCAATACCGGCAATAATAAAGGCCATAACGGCAAATTTTCTGGGCAGTGACCAGTTATGGGAGAGGCTTATCAAGGTATTTTCTCCACCGGATGTTTTATATGCAGAAAAGTTTCCATAGCACTAATATTACCCTGAATAATCTGTAATACATGCCCTGGTGTTTTACCAATAACTTTAGGCGGATACTCTGCATGTTGATTGATCCCCAGAAAGACCTTAAGTTTGGTAATTTCTGAAGCCACTACCCGGATCAAATTATAAACCTCTGCCGGAGTAATGTTATCCCCAGGAGGAATAGAAGTATCCTTTACCTTGAACATGCCGGCTCTGCGCTCCATCTGCAGCACCAGCTGCAGGAGTTTTTTGACCCTGGGATAAATATTTTCCGGCCTGGTTGAAAGATCCAGTTTAACGTCGCTCCACAGGCTGTCAGGAACAGGCTCATCCAGATAGTCCGCCAGAATATGAATTTCATTACGAATGAGTTCCGCTTCGCGATACACGTAATCCGGGGTAAATACTCCGGGGTCCAGTAAGGTATCCAGCAGCAGAGAGATTTTCTGCATATTTAGAAATACATCGGCCGGGGTTTTATCCTCATACTCTTTAACACTCTCTGATGTTATCCATAGCTGATGCGGTACACCGGACTTCTGATACAGTACATCCAGTTCCTCATCCACCTGTAAAACCTGGTTAAAAACTTCCGTCGGGGTAATTTTACGCAGGGGATATCGTGACTCAACAATAGGACCCAGGTTATGCCGCAGTCGCAGCAGGTTTATTTTTTCGATGACTTTCAGGGTTTTTTCATATACATGCGAAGGCTGCAGTCCGCTGATAAATGCAGCCGTATTAGGGCGAGTTTTAACACCGAGAAAATGACGGTACTGAATAAGCTCCTCCAGAACATGTTCCGTAACCGAATAAACATCATTCGGAGTTTTCTTTAGAGCATTACGGTCATACTGCACCAGGGGATTTTCCAGCTTAAATTCCGGCAGCAACTGCCAGGCCCATTCAGTATTCTGAATAACATCGTCCGGTGTTTTATTGTTTTTAACCCTGGGTATGTCAAAACTGCGTTCCAGGCCCAGCCGGAACTGAATGCGCTGTAATTCTGCCAGTGCCAGGCCCATGGCATCGTAAACATCCACGGGTGTTATTACCCTGCGTGGTACCGGTGTCACTTTAATGGGTGTCATCCAGAGATTTTTTTCTGCCTGCTGAACCTTAAGCAATAACTGATTTACACTTTTCAGGGCATGATTGGGTAATTTGCCGACGGTGTGTTTCGGCCTGGGTATACCCATAGGCAGATTCTGGCTATTATGCAGGAACTTTGCCAGCTGCAGAACCTGTTTGCTGCGAATATACACCTCTGAAGGGGTGATCCCCCTGATACCCAGGGTTTCATCCAGAACAATGGATATTTCAGATAATTTTGCATAAACATCTGCCGGGGTTATTTCCCTGTTTAGTTTAACGGGTTCTCCCTGTTCCAGCATCGGACTCGTATTGACCAGTAATAACAGTTCCTGGCGCAGCCTTGAAACTACGCTATACACTTCATTAGGGGTAATATCACGGCCGGGAAATCTTGGTACTGTAATAGCGCCGATTTTAGCCACATTAATACGGTAGCGGTTAATCTTGTCCAGTATTTCCAGAGTTTTCTGGAATACATGATGAGGCTGACGGCCCGGCTCAACCGCCACTTTCGGCCAGGGTGTCTGAATATTATTGGCATCCCGTAAAGCCTGAACATCTTTAGACAGCAACTCTACCTGCACATAGACATCAGCCGGTGTTTTTTGTGTGATTAACTCCGCCCGGGATGCCATACTGAAGAAAAATACCACAGCAATAATAACTACAGTAGAAAACTTATGTAGATTTAGCTTAAACACCCTTAAAACCTTTATGCCTGAATATCCCTGAAAACACTGCTAATTGATAGTAGCTAATATAAAGTTTAGTTAAGTTTTCTGAATATAACAGTCAAAATCTTACAAAAATGATATTTATCAATTAATAACAACCCTGTTTTCAACAAGAATATAAGCCGTCATAAAAATAGCTTTCTACTGTTAAAAAACATTAATTATCCTGTTTAGACAAACATTTATTGAACAAAAACCAGTATCTGATAGAATTTGACTGAAATAAACCATAAAACGTTCTGAGCAAGCTGCTCAGACTGAAATGCTGGATAACAAATGATACGGGACGAACTCTCTATTCTGGTGGTCGATGATATGAAATTCAGCTGTGAATTTATTCGTCGTGCACTGACCAAGGAAGGCTACACATCCATTGAAGTCGTTAATAATGCTCTGGATGCTCTTAAACGCATAAAAAAGTCCCCTTATGATGTGGTGCTGGCCGACTGGCTGATGCCCGAAATGGACGGCCTGGAAATGGCCCGGAAAATCCGCCAGCTGGATGAAGAACGTAATCATTACACCGGCATTGTACTGCTGACTGCCAAAGACGATATAAACTCCATTCGCCAGGCCTTTGATGAAGGCGTGGATGATTATATTGTCAAACCCCCTAACCAGATAGAACTGGCCGCCCGGGTTTATTCTGCCGGACGGGTTGCCACCATGCAGAACAACCTGCTGAATACTACCTACAGTCTGCGCAAAAATTTTTACCTCAAATGTACGATAGACCGTGTCACCGGACTGGGACGCATGGCTGATACCCAGAAGCGCCTGGATTCCTTTCTAAGACAAAGCCTGTCCCGGGACGGTGCCACCTGCTGTGCCGTGCTGCGCATCAATAACTTCAGACAGATTGCCAGTGAACATAACAGGGAGGTACAGGAACAGTTATTAAGCAGCGTTTCCCGCCGCATCTGCCGCCAGATTCGCCCCATGGATCTGGTGGGTTATATTAACCCTGGTGAATTCCTGATTGCCATGCACTACCCCAATATGGAAGATGCTTCCTGCCGAAACTTTAAACGTATCCTGCACGATGTAAACCACCGCTCCTACAAAACCGCCCACGGCTTCCTGAACCTGCAATGCGCCATGGCCATGACCGCCATTGATAAAAACAAACCCGTATCCGACGTTAAGGAACTGATATACAACACCCGCCAGAAACTTAAGCAGTCTGCGGATATGGGGTATGAGGAAGTGGTGAATTAGAAGAGCAGCGCTGAACGCTGCTCTTTTTTATGCTAAAATACCCCCCGTTTATTTCCCCCCACAAACAGGTTTAAAAATGAAAATTCTGATAATTGGTAATGGCGGTCGGGAGCATGCGCTGGCCTGGAAAGCGGCGCAGTCATCCCGGGTGGATGAGGTTTTTGTGGCACCGGGTAATGCCGGTACCGGCCGTGAACCTAAACTGACTAATATTGATATTGGAGTTACGGATATTCCTGCTCTGATTGATTTTGTTAAACAAAATGATATTGCCATGACCATTGTCGGGCCTGAGGCTCCGCTGGTGGCCGGAGTGGTGGATGCCTTTAATGAACAGGGGCTGGGTATCTTTGGTCCCACCCGGGGGGCGGCTCAACTGGAAGGCTCCAAGGCTTTTACCAAGGACTTTCTGGCCCGGCATAATATTCCGACGGCGGCTTATCAGAATTTTACTGAAATTGAGCCGGCTGTTGCCTATATTAAGGAACAGGGCGCCCCCATTGTTGTTAAGGCTGACGGCCTGGCAGCTGGTAAGGGTGTTATTGTGGCCCAGAGCGAAGCAGAAGCCATTGCTGCGGTAGAAGACATGCTGGCGGGCAACCGTTTCGGTGATGCCGGTCACCAGGTGGTTATTGAAGAATTTCTCACTGGCGAAGAAGCCAGCTTTATTGTTATGGCTGATGGTAAAAATATCCTGCCGCTGGCCACTTCCCAGGATCATAAAGCCCGTGACAATGGCGACAAAGGCCCGAATACCGGCGGTATGGGGGCATATTCCCCCGCCCCGGTGGTAACCGATGAAATTGCTGAAAAAGTTATGCAGACGGTGATTATTCCTACCATTAAAGGCATGGCGGCTGAAGGCCATGATTACACCGGTTTTTTATATGCCGGACTGATGATTACTCCGGAAGGTGAAATGAAGGTACTGGAATACAACTGCCGTTTCGGTGATCCGGAAACTCAGCCTATTATGATGCGTCTGCAGTCAGACCTGGTTGAACTGTGCCAGGCGGCTATTGATAAAAAACTCAATACGGTAACTACCCAATGGGATCCCCGTGCTGCTATTGGCGTGGTTATGGCGGCCGGCGGTTATCCCGATGACTATGAAAAAGGTCTGCCCATAGAGGGGCTGGATCAGGTAGATGATGCCGATAACAAGGTTTTTCATGCTGGTACCGCCGAGAAAGACGGCCTGGTAGTCACTAATGGCGGCCGTGTCTTATGCGTAGTCAGCCTGGCGGACACAGTAACTGAAGCTCAGAAACAGGTTTATGAGCAAGTGAAAAAAATTCACTGGAAAGATGCTTTTTATCGCACCGATATCGGTTATCGGGCAATTGCAAGAGAGCAGCGTTAAGCGCTGAGCGTTGAGCATTGAGAAAGAGCAAAAACAGAGCATTCTCCAGGCTCTTTCTCAGCGCTCAACGCTCAACGCTCAGCGCTGTTTTTTTTGTATCTTCTTTTGAAATAGGTTAATATTCACCTAATCTAATATTCAGGTCGCCTGTACTATTAGCTTCCAGGCAAATACAATAAGGAACATATTATGTCTACTAAACATCCCGTCGTTGCCGTAACAGGTTCTTCCGGTGCCGGTACTACTACTGTAAAAAATGCTTTTGAACATATTTTCTTCCGTGAAAATATCAATCCAGCCGTTATTGAAGGTGACAGCTATCACCGTTATGATCGTGAAGCCATGAAAGTGGCTGTCGAAGAAAAAGGAGATGACTTCAGTCATTTCGGCCCGGAAGCCAACCACTTTGATATTCTGGCAGAAACTTTCAAGGAATACGGCGAAACCGGTATGTGTAAACGCCGTTACTACCTGCACAGCGAAGAAGAAGCCGAACCTTACGCTCCTTTAAAGCCCGGCCAGTTTACTGAATGGGAAAACATTCCTTCAGGCACTGACCTGTTATTCTATGAAGGACTGCACGGCGGAGCCAGAGACGGTGATGTCGATGTTGCCAAATACGTTGACCTGCTGGTAGGTGTGGTACCTATTGTCAACCTGGAATGGATTCAGAAAATCCATCGTGATAATGCCCAGCGCGGTTATTCTGCAGAAGCCATTGTGGATACGATTCTACGTCGTATGCCTGATTACGTACACTATATTACGCCTCAGTTTTCACGTACAGATATTAACTTCCAGCGTGTACCTACGGTCGATACTTCTAATCCTTTTATTGCCCGTGATATCCCAACACCGGATGAAAGTTTTATTGTTATCCGCTTTAAGGAGCCTGAAGGCGTGGACTTCCCATACCTGCTGAACATGATCCCCGATTCATTCATGTCCCGACGTAACAATATGGTTGTTCCCGGAAGCAAAATGGGCTTTGCCATGGAACTGATCCTGGCACCTCGTATCCATGAACTAATGGAAAAAGCGAAAACCTGAATATAGCAGTTAAAATAAGTTATAAGCGGCAGGCCACTATTTGTGGCTTACCGCTTATAACTCTATTTTCTCCATCATATAGCACAGACAATCCTGACGGATAATTTCTTCTCTGGTCGTCAGCATCGACGGCATTAAAGGTATTCTGGTTCTTATTTCCCCGTCAATATATTTAAAATAGCGTTCAGCAACATCATTACCCTGTTCATCAATTGCCTGCAAATACGTTTTTTTCTCAGAGTTCATATCAATACTGGCTAAGCGAGTGCCTGCCGGTAGTGCGGTAAAATTCATATTATCAACATCAGCATCAAAAACAATGTCCGCTCTCTGCCCGGGATCAAAGCTGATACTGATATTCTCAGGCACCCTGATAATCGCCATAGTATGGTATAAATTAAAATCCTCTGCTTTCAGGACACTATTATCAAAATCATCCAGTTGCATTACCCGGTCAATAAAATTAACCGCATGTTCCACCCCGTGCTTTTGTTCCGGCTGACCACATTCTACCGTAACTGCCGGACAGAGTTTGGCAAATGCCATGGACTGCACGGTATCCGGTTTAATAAAATAAACTACGGTTGAGCTGAATAAATGCGCCAGCTGTAAAAAATCATGTTCCTTGCGGTTAATACAGGCATAGTGAGGATTTTTACCGGTATTATTATGAATATCCAGACTGGCAAACACCTTTCTTTTACGCATTTCACGCAAAATGTCCGACATTATCCGCCCTTCAGAAGAAAAATGACAGGCCCACACCCGGTTATAATCCGGCTGTCCGTCCAGTACCCGTTTATGCTCTCTGGCGGCCGAAATATTACCAATAAACAATGACAGCGCCCGCGGCAGCTCCTGCCCCCTGTGCGCCCGCAGATACTGCTTAACCGCTTCCCAGCCAGTCGTTTCATTACCATGCAATAAGACCGAAACAAACAACGGCCGCATTTTTTTACCCGGCAGATGAATTAAGGTCGGCCCCGGCAGAACCTCATTCAGCTCATCCCCCCTTTTATCCAGCAAACCTTCAGGTATATATTCTATGGTATTAACTAAACTCATTTAATCACTCTTCAAATCAAAAACTTTTTCCAGCTTGTCCACACTCAGAAAACATAAAAATCAGCCCTGCTCTTCCTTACCCCTTAACGCTTAGCACTTAAACCCCATGTATGCACCGGCTCCCCCATCTGCTGATGCTCCAGATAAGCCAGTGTCATCGCCCGCATATCCTTACCATGTTCAGCTATATACTGACGCTGCCAGACCGCTCCATTTTGACCGCTGCTGACCCGTTGTTCAATAATCCCCAGGTAATAGTCAATATCTTCAGCTTCAATCTGCATCTGCTGCAGACCCGTTTTTGCCATGGGCAGCAAAGTATCCAGTATTAAGGCTTTTACTGACACTGTCTCACCCGATAACCATTTCAGCCTGGCTTTCAGACCCTGTTTGGCCGCCAGATAAAAATTATCTTTTGCCTGTTCAAAGGACAGCTGCTGTTCAGGGATTAAAGGCTGGGTAGCCAGGCTGGTAATGGTCCCGTAAAAGAAAGCTGCATTAGCAATACTATCAACCACCGTTGGGCCTGCGGGGATCACCCTGTGTTCCAGGCGCAGATGATACTGTCTTTGCTTTTCACTATCAATAAAAGCAATTAATGGCCGGTTCCAGCGCCAGATGGTACCATTGTGCAGACTCAGGTGTTCCAGATCTTCAATGGCGGTATCAAATACCTCCGGCAGCAACACCGGATAGTGCGCCTGATTTTCCTGAAAACATTCCAGCAGGGATTCACGCGCATAACCGGAGCCAAAACTGACCCTCTTTATCGGACCAAACATGGCACCATCATAGCCGCCCACTGAAACGGCCTGTTCAAACACCGGGATACGGGTTTCACACCATAGCTCCTTACCAAACAGGAAAGGCGAATTGGCACTGAGTGCAACCACTGGCGCAGACAGGATAATAGCGGCATTGTAATAACGTACAGAACGTGAAAAAGGCAGCTGCAGGTGCAGCTGAAACGAAGTGGCTACTGACTCCAGCATAACATCATAATGAATACTTTTCAGGGTTTCAGGACCCTGAATATCCAGCTCAATAGCCTTGCCCTTTCGGCTGCGCAGTACCTGTTCATTTAAGGCCTGATAACGAGTCATATGTGACATATTATCCAGCTGCAGATGCTGTTCCTGCAAACTGGGCAGACTGCCGATCATAACAATATTACAGCCGATAGCCTCAGCGGCCTGCTGGCAAACCCGGTATAATTGCTGTAGTTCCTGCTGCATATTACGCAGTGCGGTACCGGTCAGTTTAAAAACCGAACCGTTCAGTTCAATATTAAACTGGGCCAGCTCCAGAGTGATCTGGGAAAAAATCCCTGTGTCCTGTAATTGCTGCAAGAGCTGTTCATTGACACTGGCCGGGGCACCATCCACGTCAACCAGACACATTTCCATTTCAAAACCAATGGTGGGATTATGTAACGCTTCGTTAATGTTTTTCTGCTGCTCAAACCATTGACAGACCCAGTCCAGCTCGGCAGACATTTTGCTGCTATAACGATCAAAGTCCACTTTTTTAAAATGGCTGTGAGTTATATCACGACCCATTGGGTTTCCTTATATTAGGTAAAGCTGAACAAACAGATGGTCACTTATTAAGGCTCTGGTTTAAAGCTTCCAGCCTTTGAGGTGTACCTATATCCAGCCATAAGCCCGGATAAAATTCACCACTGACCTGTTGTTGTGCCATGGCTTCACGCAACAGGGGTGCCAGTGCCTGTTTACCGGCTTTAAGGGCTGCAAAAAATTCCGGCTGATACAGACCGATGCCACTGAAGGTAAAACGTTTTACCTGCTCAGGCGTATTCACTTTATCATACACCCGGTTATCCTGAAGATAAAAATCACCCTGCTGATTATGTTCAGGATTATTTACCAGTACCAGATGTACCAGGCTGTTGAGATTAAGCTCTGTCAGGTGAGCATAATCATAATCCGTAAATACATCGCCATTGACCACAATAAAAGGTTTATTACCCAGCAGCGGCAGGGCCTGTCTGATACCTCCGGCAGTTTCCAGTGCCTGAGCTTCGCGGCTGTAGCGGATCTGCACACCAAAACGACGACCATTACCCAGGTGCTGTTCAATTTTATTACCCAGCCAGGCGTGGTTAATAACCAGTTCATTAATGCCTGCCTTATGCAGGGCTTCAATATGGTATTCAATCAGAGCCTTACCCGCGACCTGCAGCAGCGGTTTGGGCAAGGTATCGGTCAGCGGTCGCATACGTTCACCGCGGCCGGCGGCCAGGATCATGGCCTTCATAAAGGTATATGCGAGCTGATCGACTCAGGTAAATCCAGTGCCTGTCCCCAGCGTTTGATTAATTTCAGCAGCTCATCAAATTCAGGGTATCGGGAAGCCACATTAAAAAGATATTCCAGAGTTTGAGGAATATCATTGAGGTAATTGTCTTTACCGTCACGGTAGTTCAAACGGCTGAATATCCCCACCACTTTTAACTGCCGCTGTACCCCCATCCAGTCAAACCAGCGGATAAACTTTGTCCTGTCATCTTCTGTTAACAGATTCTCACGCAGCAGCATTTCCCGGTACTGTTCTACCCAGTCATACACCTGTTCTTCCTGCCAGGCAATATAACTGTCTCTTAACAGGGACACCAGATCATAGGTAATCGGTCCCAGCAGGGCATCCTGAAAATCAATGACTCCGGGATTGTGTTTCTGAACATACATCAGGTTACGGGAATGGTAGTCCCGATGCACAAACACCTGCGGCTGTTCCAGGGCAGAATCTATAAGGCGGTTCATAGCCTGTTCCAGAACTGCCTCATCTGCTGCACTCAGTTCCTGCTGACAGTGTATTTTGGCATACCAGTCCGGCAGCAGCTGCATTTCCTGTCTGAGCAGAGCACTGCTGTAATCCTGCAGCTGGGTATCCATGGCGACAAAACTATCACGCTGAATACCACGCTGCATGACCAGCAGTGCACTCATGGCATCAGAATAAAGCTTTTCAGCCCAGTCATCACCAGAATCAGTACAGAGCATGTTCAGGTAAGGAGTATTACCCAGATCCGACATCAGAATAAAACCGGCATCACGGTTTATGGCATATATATGTGGCACGTTTACACCCACCCGTTCAATCTGACGATCAATATCAATAAAGGGAGTCAGTGCTTCCCTGTCCGGCGGTGCATCCATTACAATAAATGACTGCTGCGGAGGCTGTTCGAAAACTGAATTTTGAAAACTGACTCGAAAATAACGCCGGAAACTGGCATCGCTGGAAGCGGGCTCAAAGCGGTCAATATCGGCCTGATATTTCTGGCTAAGCCATTGTTTGATTTGTTCAATTCGCTGTGTCATTTAAAACACATAATAAAATAAATTACTGTCAGGGGCAAAATTTTTTGTGAGTGGGTATGCATTCCCACGCGGGAGCGTGGGAACAGGGCTGAATCAGGCGTTTTTAATGGCATCCATA
This sequence comes from Gammaproteobacteria bacterium, assembly GCA_027012135.1. Classification (GTDB taxonomy): domain Bacteria; phylum Pseudomonadota; class Gammaproteobacteria; order GRL18; family GRL18; genus JANELJ01. The sequence goes on along the minus strand of JALUZF010000216.1, from coordinate 4,829 downwards.
ATACGTTCAAAACGCACCCGGACATCTTTTGCCAGGACTTCCATTTCAGGCTTTCCAACTACGGTAAACATGGATTCAGGATCCACAATGGCTACCGTAGTACTGCCATCCTCTTCCTCACGGATAACCACATTACAGGGTAATAAAAGACCTAAATCAGGTTCGGCATTCAGGGCATCATTGGCCAGTTTTGGATTACAGGCACCCAGAATTTTATAGGGCTTACGATCCACATCAATTTTTTCTTTCAGGGTTTTCTTAACATCGATTTCAGTAAGAACGCCAAAACCCTCTGCTTTTAACGCTTCACGGGTTTTCTGCTCCGCTTCGTCCATACCGCAGTCCACAGTGATATGAATACCGTACATTTTACTCTCCTGTTTATTATAAAAGACTGTACTAGGATATGGTATTTAAACAGGAAAAATCAATGGCGTAAATCTAATGAGGTAAAAGATGAGTGGCTTCATTCTGGCTCATAAAATGCCCCATAATGACATAGCCTTTTTCAATATGTTTTTTTAATGTACACTCGGTTTTATCACCGTTAAAACTGAGCCAGCGCTCAGGCAGGGTATCAAGACGATGAACCGGCGCCAGGGAGCCGTCTTCATCACAGGAAAGGTGGGTTTCACCACTGAGTCGGTGCCGAAATGCCGGCATAATTCCCATAAAACGTTTGTACAGACATTTTTCTCCAGACTGTTCCCTGGATTTAGTTGAACCACCAGACGATATTGTCAAAGAGTTTTCCAGTCTCATTATAACTTCCACTTTTATTGCACACTGTTGTGAACTATAGCTCAAATTTTAAAAAAAACAGGGGAAATGGATTTTATTTATAAAAAAAGAGTGTATTAGATCATAGCCGGATCATACTTTGGTTAAAATATATTCAATATAAAAATTATTACATTTATAGCCGCTGAGTATCCATTGACTGTGCTTCTTGATGAAGTTTCGGCAGCAGGGACAATAAATTGCTCCTGCATTTATTGCATTCCCGCCATCCATGGCGGTTATGCTGCCGAAAAGCCTCCATGGATGCGCTCTTTATTAAGAGAAAGGCGTCTTCAGCAAGGAGTACGGTCAATGGATACGGTATTTTCGTCTAAATGAGAATTATTAAAAATATGCTCCCTCCCTGTGTATTAGATTTGTCTCATAGCAGATTTTTGTCCAGAACTGCCTGCATTTGCTGATAAGTTTTCTTTGCCAGTTCTTTGCGGTTATCTCTGGATACCAGAATGGGTGGAGTAAAATACACATCTGCAGTGATCTCATGGAAGCCTAAAATAGCCCACAGGTTTTTCAGTAAATGAGTATCTCCGGTATAGGGAATATCTGAATGCAGTTCACCATCAACTTTATAAATAATAACCACCGGTTGTACACCGATGGTTATGCAATCTTCTATATCCACCACAGACTGAAACATACCCGGATACAGGTGAGCAATTTCATCGCCTTCACCGGTACCCCCTTCCGGGAAGACTGTTACCCTTTCTCCATCACAGAGTAATTGCGCTATCTGTTCATTAAGCCGCCGCACATCACTGATGCTGCCGCGTTTAATAAATAAAGTTCCGGCTCTGACACTCATCCAGCCCACCAGAGGCCAGCGGGCAATCTCGCTTTTAGCCACAAAGCTGGTGGGATACAGCGAACTGAGTAACACAATATCCTTCCAGGATATATGATTGGCCACCATTAAATGATTTTCCTGTGCCAGTTTCCCATACACCTGGACACGAATATTCATTAACTGCAGAAATTTCTGATACCAGCGCTGTATAATTGGCTTTTCTTTATCGCCGGGAAATTTTTTTGCATCCAGGTAATAAAGCGCTTGCACCACACCCCGTAATACATGCAAAATAACCCGCAATAGTCGCAATAGTTTTTTAAGAAACAAACCCACTCCCAACCTGTAACCTGTAACCTGTAACCTGTAACCTGTAAATACTATGCCATCAAACTTCTGGGAACACAAAGCCTTAAATGAAATGACTCGCGAGGAGTGGGAGCTGTTATGTGATGGCTGTGCTAAATGCTGTCTGCATAAGCTGGAAGATGAAGATACCGGCATAGTATACGGTACCAATGTGGTTTGCCGCTACCTGGATATTGAACAGTGTCAGTGTACTAAATATTCACAACGCAGTATTCTGGTGCCGGAATGTGTGACCTTAAGTATGGATAACCTGGAACAGGTTTATTATATGCCTTCAAGCTGCGCCTACCGCTTACTGGCCGAGGGGAAAAAACTGCCCGACTGGCATCCGCTGGTCAGCGACAGCGGTCAGTCGGTGCATGACTCGGGCAACTCCGTTAAAGGCAAGGTGGTTTCCGAGCTGGATGTGGATGATTTAATGCATCACCTGACCGGGGAATGGGAATAGTACTAAATACCCTCTTCAGCTCTACGCAGAAGATATTGACCGTACTGATTTTTCTTTAGGGGTTGAGCCAGTTTAATGAGTTGCTCCCTGGATATATAACCCATTTCAAAGGCAATTTCCTCAATACAGGCCACTTTAAGCCCCTGACGATTTTCAATAACCTGGATATAATTAGATGCTTCCATCAAACTTTCATGGGTGCCCGTATCCAGCCAGGCAAAACCTCTGCCCATCAGTTCCACTTTTAAATCACCCCGTTCCAGGTAGGTCTGGTTGACTGTGGTGATCTCCAGTTCTCCACGTGCAGAGGGTTTAACCGCTTTTGCCACTTCAAGCACATCATTGGGGTAAAAATAAAGACCGACCACGGCATGGTTACTTTTGGGGGCTTCCGGTTTCTCTTCAATACTCAGAACATTGCCATTATCATCAAAATCCACCACACCGTAACGCTCAGGATCCTTAACATAATAACCAAATACCGTTGCCTTGTTCTGTTCTTCTACATTTTTAACAGACTGACGCAGCATACGCTTAAAACCATGACCATAAAAAATATTATCCCCCAGAACCAGGCAGACATTATCATCACCAATAAATTCCTCACCAATAATAAAGGCCTGTGCCAGCCCGTCAGGAGAAGGCTGTACCGCATAGGAAAATTGCATACCAATATCGGTACCATCACCCAGCAGGGCTTCAAACTGGGACAGATCATGGGGTGTAGAGATAATTAAAACCTCTGTAATACCGGCCAGCATTAATACCGACAGAGGATAATACACCATGGGCTTATCATAAATCGGGGTCAGTTGTTTACTGACCCCTTTGGTAATAGGATAAAGCCGGGTGCCGGAACCGCCTGCCAGAATAATACCTTTCATTTGATTATTTACCCCTGTTCACCGGTTCCCAGACGTTCACGCTGATAGCTGCCATCCTGTACATGCTGACACCATTGTTGGTTATCCAGATACCATTGAATGGTTTTTTCAATACCCGATTCAAAAGTTTCTTCCGGTATCCAGCCCAGCTGCTGATCGATTTTATCAGCATCAATAGCATAACGCACATCATGACCTGGCCGGTCACTCACATAGGTAATAAGCTGTTCATGGGGAATATAAGGTGAATCCGGTACCATTTTATCCAGCAGGGCACAGATAGTTTTAACAACTTCCAGATTAGTTTTTTCATTATGGCCGCCGATATTATAGGTTTCACCGTCTTTACCGCTTTCCAGCACCAGTCGCAGAGCACGGGCATGATCATCTACATGCAGCCAGTCGCGGATCTGCATACCGTTTCCATAAACAGGCAGGGGTTTTCCTTCCAGAGCATTAAGAGTAACCAGCGGGATCAGTTTTTCAGGGAACTGGTGACTGCCGTAATTATTAGAGCAATTAGTGATCACCACAGGAAAGCCATAGGTTCTGTGCCAGGCTCGTACCAGGTGGTCAGATGAGGCTTTACTGGCAGAATAAGGGGAACTGGGATCGTAAGCCGTTTCTTCGGTGAAAAAACCTGTTTCATCCAGATCACCATAGACTTCATCCGTTGAAACATGGTGAAAACGAAAACCGATTTTTTTATCTTCGGCTAAAGAATTCCAGTAAGCCCTTGCTACTTCCAGCAGGTTACAGGTGCCGACAATATTGGTCTGGATAAAGTCCGCCGGACCGTCAATTGAACGATCCACATGGGATTCAGCTGCAAGGTGCATAATGGCATCGGGCTGATATTGATTGAATATCCGCTCCATGGCGTCTTTGTCACAGATATTAGCATGTTCAAAATGATAACGGGGGCTGTTTTCAACCGCCTGAAGAGACTCCAGATTACCGGCATAAGTCAGGGCATCAACATTGATAATAGTATGTTCTGTATCCTTAATATACTGACGGATCACCGCCGAGCCGATAAAGCCTGCTCCACCTGTCACAATAATATTCAATATTTACTCCACCTGTTTTAGAATTTTTGAAAAAACATAACTGTTCAGCGTGTTTATATTTTGTGCCAGTTCAAGGCATTTACGCACGGAAAATGTGAGCGTATATCAATACGTGACCATTTGAGTACGAAAATAACGCATCTCTTACCCACAAGAGTGGTGCAAAAGATGAATATGCTGAATAGTTAGGAAAAAACATTATAAAGATTCTTGCCTTAGTATTCAAAAGACCGGCTCTGTGTTTCCCCTCATTCCCGAGCAGGAGCTCGGGAACCAGGAAAAGTGTACTCTTTTATTTAATCGAATTATGTCAGTGGAATCCTATATTATTTTAAGGTATTATTAATGATGAACTTTATTTCAAACAAAGGATTGTAGAAATGAATACTACAAATATTATCCGCTTTAATGCCCACGAAGCAAAACTCAATTTCTCCGCACTCATTAACCATCTTGCCAACGGCAAAGAAGTT
>JALUZF010000215.1:7500-19557 GCA_027012135.1 Gammaproteobacteria bacterium | reverse complement strand
ATAAGAATATTTTTGACTTAATTCTAAACTTCACTTGTTTAAATCCTGCTTGCTGTCCTAAACTTTTTAATAAAGAATAATAGTATTCTCTGAATAATTCCCAATTACGGTTTTTATTCTGATAACTGAGATTAGATTTTGTAGGAGCTTTATTTACTCCCAAATGATTTAAATTCCCAGTGGCTGATCGTAATCCATTGCTGATGTCACGCAGGGATTGACTATTGGCAAATTGACTGAAAAGCATTGATATTAAATGTGACCAACTATCAAATCCTTTTTGATATTTATCAGTACCATATTTTTTTACAAGCTTTTTAAAACTATTTCTATCAAGTACTGATATTATTTGGCTAAATAATGTTATATTTGTCATTGGAGAAGTTGTTTTTTTGTTCAAACTCAAAGATAATTTGAGATATTAAATTACTTCTCCTTTTTTTTAACTTTTTTTTAATTATTTAGGACGCTATTGTTTTGAGTCATATGATTTTGCAATAAAAACCCTATTTTGTCATTTAATATTCAACAAACTCATGAGATGAAATTTAATATTTTACTACTTATCCTTTTCACTGTACTGTTCTCTTGCAAAAATGAGAGTCCTATCTCAAAATATAGCTCTATTCAAGGCAAAACTATGGGGACAACGTATCATATAACCTACAAAAGTAATATCAATATCAAAAATGCTATCGATAGCGAATTGGTCAGAATAAATAATGAATTATCCACCTATATCCCTGCATCAACAATATCACGATTCAATCAATCCGATACAGGTATCGCTATAATCAAAGGGGATTTGTATCTGAATATATTAAAGGCTAAACAACTGGTGGATATATCTAATGGGTTTTACGACCCTAGTGTTATGCCACTGGTCAATTATTGGGGATTTGGATATAAAGGACACAACAAAGTTAGCGATATTGACAGTAATAAAATTCAAGATATATTAAAGTATATTGGATTTGATAAAATATCATTAATTGATGAAACTAAGGATAGCATTTTCCTAAAAAAATCGTCGAAAGATATTCAACTAGACCTAAGTAGTATTGCTAAAGGTTATGGGGTAGATAAAATAGGAGAAATTATCCATAAAAATGGAATAAATGATTATTTGGTGGAGATAGGTGGTGAAATATACTGTTCAGGTCTTTCTCCTTCGGGTAAAAAATGGGTTTTAGGTATTAACACTCCAAAGGAAAATGCTCCCACTTCCGAATTGATACTTAAAAAGAGTCTATCAGATAAAGCAATGGCAACTTCCGGTAATTATCGTAACTTTTATGATGTAAACGGGTATAAATATAGTCATACAATCAATCCTAAAACCGGTTATTCTGAACGTTCAAATCTGCTAAGCGTATCGATTATTACCAATGATTGCATGACAGCTGATGCAATGGCAACAGCCTGTATGGTATCAGGTCTTGAATGGTCAAAAAAAATATTGGGTACAATAGATTCAATTGAAGGCATTTTGATATATTTGGATGATAATAAAGAAATGAAAGTTTGGCAAGAAGGAAAATAAATAAGCTTTAAAAATAATTATAATGAAATTTAATATAAAAAAAGATTTAGTGTTTTTTGATGTTGAGGCTACAGGATTAAACATAATGCGTGATAGAATCATTCAAATAGCCCTTATCAAATATACACCGGATAGCGAAGAACCTCAGAAATTGGAAATGCTGATAAATCCTGGAATACCAATATCTGAAGATGCGATGAAGGTTCACGGTATTACTCCGGCAGATCTAAAAAACAAACCTACATTTGGGCAAATTGCACAAAAATTATTTGATTTTATTGGAAATGCAGATTTGGCCGGCTATAACTCCAATAGATTTGACATCCCAATGCTGACAGAAGAATTTGCCAGAAATGGCTTTGATTTTGATATAGAAAACAGAAAATTAATCGATGTACAAAGGCTTTTTTATAAAATGGAGCCACGTACGCTAAAAGCAGCACATAAATTTTATGTGGGTAAAAACTTTGACAATGCTCACGATGCAATGTCCGATGTACAAGCAACCGTCGATGTTCTAAAAGGACAATTGAAAATGTATGAAAACGTTGATTTTGAGGATCGAGATGGAGATATTATCGAAAAACCTGTCAAAAATGATATGGATGCACTCCATAAATTCACCAATGATTTGAGTATTGTTGACGTAACTCAAAGGCTAAAATACAACTCCGATGGTGTAATTGTTTTTAATTTTGGAAAGTATATAGGTCAACCGGCAGCAGAAGTTTTGGTCAAAGACAAACAATATTACAATTGGATATTAAATAAAGAATTTTCGTATCAAGTGAAAAAAATCATAAAGAAACTCGTAAAAGAATATGAAGCTAAATAGACTTTTTGTGTTTGTATTTATCTTGATTATTTCTAGCGATTCATGCTATAAGCACGAAGAGGGTTGTAGAGATGTCAATGCATTGAATTATGATGTTATGGCTGACAAAGACTGTGAAGAAAATTGCTGCAAATACCCGAATGTAAGCCTTGATTTCAAACTATATTTTGACACAGTAAGGATTGATACTAATACATTTTTTGCAAATGATCTTGGTGACTCATTAAGGATAAGGCTATTGAGAATGTATTTTTCAAATTTTGCAATGATTAAAAATAATGCAGAATTTCTCCCTATGCACAAACTACAGACATTAGGAATCGGAAATGATAGTATTCCTGTTTTTAAGAGCATTGATTATACTTCTGTTAAAGTAAATGAAAAAGGAGGATCTTTCGGTATTGGCATCTTGAATAAAATGGCGAAATTCGGTGGAGTTGATTTTTCTTTTGGGATTGATTCTACTATCAATCATGCTAATATCAGCAAAATCACTACATCCAATTATCTTCACCAATTTAGTGACTCTATGTATGTTAATAGAGATACAGGATACTATTTCCTAAAGCTATTTGTAGATGTCAAAAACAAGCCAGAAAGAGATATTGAAATATTTGGAGACAAATATCTCACTCGAATAAATCTTAAAGGGCAAATTGATTTTGAGGAAAGAAAAAATCATATATTACCTATAAAATTTGATTTAAAAAAATGGATGCACAATATTGACTTTTCAGTTGAAAGCAATGATGAAATTGCAAATAGCTTAATCCTAAACCTAAATAGTGCATTGGAAATTAGGGAAAAGTAAAAATTCACTGAAACTTAGAATTGCCATGCTACCAAACAAGATTTAATTAACTTTGTATAATGAAAATAACATGGAAAAAATACAACCACCAATAGCAAAAAAAATACCTCATGAACTCGAGAAACACGGAGATGTCAGAATAGACAATTACTATTGGATGAGATTGAGCGATGAACAAAAAAATGCTGAAACACCGGATAGTCAAACAAAAGATGTTTTGGATTATCTCAATGCCGAAAATGAGTATAAAAATCAATTAATGAAAGATACGGATGACTTTCAAGAGCTTTTGTTTGAAGAAATGAAATCCAAAATCAAAGAAGATGATAGCTCCGTTCCTTATTTCAAAAACGGTTATTATTATATTGTAAAATATGAAAAAGGTCTTGAATATCCCATTTATAGCCGTAAAAAAGATAATTTGGACAATCAAGAAGAGTTGCTTTTGGATGTCAATGATTTGGCAAAAGACTATAGTTACTACAATGTTTCTTCTCTTTCTGTATGCCCTGACAATAAGTTATTGGTATATAGTGAAGATACTGTCAGTCGAAGAATTTATACATTGCGATTTAAGGATTTGATATCAGGGGAATTATTGGAAGATCAAATCAAGGGGACTACCGGTTATGGCGTATGGGCTAATGATAATAAAACTTTATTCTATGCCAAGAGAGACGATGCTCTTAGATCATATAAAATATTCAAGCATATTTTGGGAACTCCTGCTAGTCAAGATCTAGAAGTTTTCCACGAAAAAGACGATACATTCTCCACTTATGTCACTAAATCCAAATCAGGGAAATATATCATCATTGGTTCAAAATCTACAGTTTCCGATGAATTTAGATTTCTTAATGCAGATATTCCTGATGGGAAATTTCAGTTATTTCAAGAACGTATCAGGGATTTGGAGTATGGAATCTATCATCATTCAGATAAATGGTATGTAGTGACAAATGAGGGTGAGGCTATCAATTTTAAAGTGATGACTTGTCCTGAAAAAAATACTTCAAAAGACAATTGGGAAGAATTTATAGCGCATAAAGACGATGTTTTGATTTCCGGCTTGGATGTATTTAATGATTATCTTGTGATATCTGAGAGGATTGGAGGAAATACTGCTCTAAGAGTGATGAGCTCTCAGGAAAACTATACTATAGATTTTCCTGAGAATGCATATTACGCTTTCACTTCATCCAATTATGAATTTGATACGGAAATTTTGCGATTAAAATACACTTCACTTACTACACCTATGTCAACATTCGATTTTAATATGAAGACTAAGGAAAGGACTCTTTTAAAGGAATCAGAAGTGTTGGGAGGATTTGAAAAGTCCGATTATACAAGTGAAAGAATTTACACAATAGCAAGAGATGGAGTAAAAATACCTGTAAGTTTGGTATATCGAAAGGATATTAAGATAAATGAAAATACACCACTTTTGCTTTATGGTTATGGCTCATATGGTATCAATATAGACCCTTATTTTAGTTCAGCCAGACTTAGCTTGCTTGACAGAGGTTTTGTTTTTGCTATTGCACATATAAGAGGAGGACAAGAAATGGGTAGAAAATGGTATTATGACGGCAAATTATTGAAAAAGAAAAATACTTTCTTTGATTTTATAGATGTTGCTTTTGATCTTATTAAAAGGCATTATACTTCGCAAAAACACCTTTATGCAATGGGAGGAAGTGCAGGTGGATTGTTGATGGGAGCAATTATCAATTATCAACCCTCTCTTTGGAATGGTGTTGTAGCAGCTGTACCTTTTGTAGATGTTTTGACCACTATGCTAGATGATACTATTCCGCTTACAACAGGGGAATACGATGAATGGGGCAATCCCAATGTCAAAAAGTATTATGATATTATGAAGTCTTACTCTCCTTATGATAATATTGAAGAAAAAGATTATCCGAGCTTACTAATTACAACCGGCTATTGGGATTCTCAGGTACAATATTGGGAACCTGCCAAATGGATTGCCAAATTGAGAGATTTGAAGACTGACGATAATATATTGATAATGAATTGTGATATGGAAACAGGTCATGGCGGGGCATCAGGTAGATTCAAAAGGCTAAAAGAAGTTGCATTGGAATACGCTTTTTTATTGAAATTGGAAGGGATAAAAGAATAAATATCCAATGATAAAAGAAATACAGATAAGAGTAAGAATAAAAGAGGCAAATCAAGAAAATATACTGAAGAAAAAAGCTGCAAAAATCTTGCGAGCCGATATTAATGAAATCAGTGCATTAAAAGTATTGAGAAAATCCATCGATGCACGAAAGTCTTTGATTTATTTCAACTATAAAGTAAAAGTTTATCTAAATGAAAAGGCGATTGAAGACAAATCGTTTTCTTTTGAGTACAAAGATGTTTCGAAGGCAAAAAAGATACATATTATCGGTTTTGGTCCTGCCGGAATGTTTGCTGCCCTAAGATGTCTTGAATTGGGATTTAAGCCTGTGGTGTTTGAAAGAGGGAAAAAGGTGAGTGATAGACGTAAGGATATAAAAGCAATTAATCAACTTCACTTGGTAGACAGTAATTCCAATTATTGTTTTGGTGAAGGGGGTGCAGGTACTTATTCCGACGGTAAACTTTATACCCGTAGTTTGAAACGAGGTGATGTAAGAAAGATATTTGAAGTTCTCGTTCAACACGGAGCATCCGAGAATATTTTGATAGAATCACATCCGCATATCGGGACGAACAAATTACCTAGAGTTGTAAAAAATATTAGAGAAACAATATTAAATTATGGAGGAGAAATCCATTTTGAATCCAAGGTTGTGGATATTAATATCGAAGATAATAAAGTAAAAAGCCTAGTCTTAGAAAATGGACAAGAATTTGAAGCAGATAGTATAATTCTATCAACAGGACATTCGGCAAGAGATATTTATTATTTGTTGGATAAAAAAGGAGTAAAGATAGAATCAAAATCTTTTGCAATGGGAGTCAGGGTGGAGCATCCACAGCAGATAATTGATTCGATTCAGTATCATTGTTCAACTGAAAGAGATGAGCTTTTACCGGCTGCATCATATAGTTTGGTTCAGCAAATCAATGGCAGAGGGGTATATTCTTTTTGTATGTGTCCGGGAGGCTTTATTGTTCCGGCTGCGACATCTCCGGGAGAAGTTGTAGTGAATGGAATGTCCCCATCGAGTAGAAACAGCCGGTTTGCCAATTCGGGTATTGTCGTAGAAATTGATTCACGTCGGGATTTAAATAAATATGAAAAATACGGTGTATTTAAAGGTTTGGAATTTCAAAAAGATTTGGAAAATCTTGCTTGGCTTGCCGGAGGAAAAACACAGGCAGCTCCTGCGCAAAGATTGACTGATTTCGTCGAAGGCAAAATGTCTTCATCATTAAATGAAACCTCTTATCAGCCGGGGCTAAAATCTGCTCCTTTGCACTCTCTTTTGCCTAAGATAATCGGAAGAAGACTGCGTAAGGGACTAAAAGAATTCGGAAATAAGATGCACGGATTTTATACTTCTGAAGCCAGCGTTATAGGAGTAGAATCCAGAACTTCTTCTCCCATAAAAATACCTAGAAATGATTTATTCGAGCATATTGAAATAACAGGTCTGTACCCTTGTGGTGAAGGTGCCGGCTATGCAGGTGGCATTGTGTCAGCAGCAATGTATGGAGAAAGATGTGTGGATGCGATATCTAAAAAATAATCACTTCCACGTAAAATATTTTAGTGGATTTATTTTCGTTTCTTCTAATCTTTCAATTCTCCATAGTACTTAAAATAATATGGGATAGTCTCTATTCCTTTATAGAAATTGAATAATCCATAGTGTTCATTGGGTGAATGAATGGCATCTGAATTCAATCCAAATCCCATCAATACCGATTTGCTTCCCAATATCTGCTCAAATAATGCGATAATAGGAATACTGCCACCTTCTTTAGTAGGTATAGGTTTTTTGCCAAAGGTAGTTTCCATAGCTTTCTCTGCTGCTTTGTATTCAGGGGTGTCTATTGGAGTCATCACAGGCAATCCACCGTGAAGATAATCCACCTTCACTCTGACACAATTAGGAGCGATGGACAAAAAATAGTCTTCAAATAATTTTGCTATCTTTTTTGGTTCTTGATTTGCAACCAAACGCATACTTATTTTAGCAAATGCTTTTGCAGGTAGAACGGTCTTAGTTCCTTCACCGGTAAATCCACCCCAAATACCATTGACATCACAAGAAGGTCTTATACCTGTTCGTTCATCAGTAGTATAATCTTTTTCTCCACATACATCATCTATATCAAGTGCTTTTTTATACTCATTCAAATCAAATGGCGCTTGATTTATCAATACTCTTTCTTCTGCTGTAGCCTCAACCACATCATCGTAAAATCCGGGAATAGTGATGTGTCTGTTCTCATCCATTAATTTTGAAATCATATCAGCTAAAATATTAATTGGATTTGCAACTGCTCCACCATAAGTTCCCGAATGAAGATCACGATTAGCTCCATCCACTTCTACTTCAACATATGACAATCCTCTTAGAGATGCAGTAATAGAGGGCACATCATTGGCGATAATAGAAGTATCAGAGACTAAAATTACATCATTTTTCAGCATTTCTTTATTTTCTTCACAGAATTTAGGCAAACTAGGTGAACCGATCTCCTCTTCTCCTTCTATCATAAACTTGATATTTACAGGAAGATAATCATTTGCTACCATCGCTTCAAATGCTTTAAAATGCATAAAAGCCTGTCCTTTATCATCGCATGACCCACGACCAAATATAGCTCCGGCAGGATGCAGATCTGTTTTTCTTACTATGGGTTCAAATGGCGAAGTATCCCACAATTCCAAGGGATCAGCAGGCTGTACATCATAATGTCCATAAACTAATACAGTAGGTTTGGACGAATCAACTATTTTTTCTCCATATACCACCGGATGCCCATCTGTTTCATAGACTTCAGCAGTATCTGCTCCCGCTTTGAGCAAAGCATTTTTAGCCCATTCCGCTGCTTTAAACATATCATCTTTATGCTCCGGATTTGAACTTACAGATGGTATTCTTAACCATTCGAATAATTCATTAAGAAATCTTTCTTTATTATCTTCTAAATATTTTTGTATTTTTTTCATTTCCATTTATTTTGTGAAGCACAAATATACATTATTATATTGGTTTCTACTCGGGAAGTATACTTTTGAAGTAAAAAAATCTATTTTTCAGTTATGAGAAGATTGGGGTGCATTATATTTTTTCGCAATTTTGCCTCACCACCCTCTAACTCCCCAGCTGTTCAGCGGGACAAGCTCTGTTTCTCCATTCTATTCCTAAACCGGGAGAACCGCTACCCGCATTTTCCTCTGCAATTCTCCTGATAAGCGAGTGTCTCTGATTTCGCTTCTTGCAAAAATGCACTACTCCTGTGCTGATGCACTGGTTCTTTCACTATCAAGTGAGATTTACTCACTTGATTTTTGACAAAATCAAAACCGTTCAGTCATCCCCCTATCATTTTTCGTAACACAGTGGAGAAAAATTATAAGGGAGAGAGCAGAGCTTTTGCAGGATTGAAGAGGGGGTAGATGTGCCGAGAATCAAGAAAATTAAACTTTAATGCGAAAAAATAAAATGCACCCGATTAATCTGCTGGGATTACCTAAATTTAGGTAAAATTTCTTAAATTGGAGTAGTTAATTGACGTTATTCATTTTAGTGGAAAAATCAATCAAAATCACTTGAAAAATGATTATTGATTGAGCCCTGACGAAGTCGGGTAAGTTCTAAGACGTTTGGATTTTTTAATTTATTTACATTAAACTCCATTCGGAGTTGTACTTCTCTTAAGTATTTATCGCGGGTTTCACCCCCCTTTCGGGGATTTGGGATAGCTCAATAAAAAAGGGCAAAAAAAAACACTTATCAAAACGATTGATAAGTGTTTTATAGCTTTTTAATTATCAGATTGTGTAATATTTTCAAAATATTTTTAGTGTTTTAGTAAATTAAAATTTTCTTGCATAACCTTAGTTATGTAATAAAATTTTAATGAAGTAAAACTTAAAAAGATACAGAAAATTTATACTATATGATAGTTAACATGCTATAAGTTATAAGTTAAAAAAAAGGCGGCGACCTACTCTCACACCCAAAAGGCAATACCATCGGCGCTGAAGGACTTAACTTCTCTGTTCGGAATGGTAAGAGGTGTTACCCCTTCGCTATTGCCACCTTTATTTCTTCTATTTCTTTATTTCTTTTAATAACGCTTTCGTTATTAACTGTTTCGTTAAAAGATTATGACAAGGGAAAAAGAAAATTCAATAAATATCATCTTTCAATATCTAATTGAGCTTATTTTTATAAATAATAAAAAAAGAAGCAATCGGGTAATTAGTACTACTCGACTCCACACATCACTGCGCTTCCATCTGTAGCCTATCAACGTGGTAGTCTCCCACGACCCTTCGTCTTGCGACTGGAATACTCATCTTGGAAATGGCTTCGCACTTAGATGCTTTCAGTGCTTATCCTTACCGTACATAGCTACCCAGCAATGCTCCTGGCGGAACAACTGGTACACTAGTGGTACGTCCAACACGGTCCTCTCGTACTAGTGTCAGCCTTCCTCAATATTCCAACGCCCACAATAGATAGGGACCGAACTGTCTTACGACGTTCTGAACCCAGCTCGCGTGCCACTTTAATGGGCGAACAGCCCAACCCTTGGGACCTTCTCCAGCCCCAGGATGTGACGAGCCGACATCGAGGTGCCAAACCTCCCCGTCGATATGAGCTCTTGGGGGAGATCAGCCTGTTATCCCCGGAGTACCTTTTATCCTTTGAGCGATGGCCCTTCCATGCGGAACCACCGGATCACTTAAGCCGACTTTCGTCCCTGCTCGGTCCGTCGACCTCACAGTCAAGCACCCTTTTACTTATATGCTCTTCGCATGATTACCGACCATGCTGAGGGTACCTTTGCAAGCCTCCGTTACTCTTTTGGAGGCGACCACCCCAGTCAAACTACCCACCACACACTGTCTCCGTTAGGATTAGAGCCTAGATATAAGAAGGGTGGTATTTCAAGGTTGACTCCACAACTACTGGCGTAGCCGCTTCTTAGTCTCCCACCTATCCTACACATCTTATACCCAGACCCAATGTGAAGCTATAGTAAAGGTTCACGGGGTCTTTCCGTCCCATTGCGGGTAACCGGCATCTTCACCGATACTTCAATTTCACCGAGCTCATGGCTGAGACAGTGCCCAGATCGTTGCACCATTCGTGCAGGTCGGAACTTACCCGACAAGGAATTTCGCTACCTTAGGACCGTTATAGTTACGGCCGCCGTTTACCGGGGCTTCAGTCAAGAGCTTCTCCGAAGATTACCCCCTTCCTTAACCTTCCGGCACCGGGCAGGTGTCAGACCCTATACTTCATCTTTCGATTTCGCAGAGTCCTGTGTTTTTGCTAAACAGTCGCCTGGGCCTTTTCACTGCGGCTTCCAGTTTAAAGTGGAAGCGCCCCTTCTCCCGAAGTTACGGGGCTATTTTGCCTAGTTCCTTAGCCATGAATCACTCGAGCGCCTTAGGATTCTCTCCCCAACTACCTGTGTCGGTTTACGGTACGAGCTGTATATACCTATGCTTAGAAGGTTTTCTCGGAAGTTTGCTTGGGATCATTATCACCTCGAACCGAAGTCCTCAGTGTACTATCGTGTTTCAGCTCCTAGAACGGATTTACCTATCCCAGTCATCGCCTACGCACTTCAACCCCCTATTCCGTCAGGGGGCAAATCTTACGCGACTCCGTCACTCCATCGCAGTATATACAGGTACAGGAATATTAACCTGTTCTCCATCGACTTCACCTTGCGGCTTCGCCTTAGGTCCCGACTAACCCTGTTCTGATTAACATAGATCCAGGAAACCTTAGTCTTTCGGCGATACAGTTTTTCACTGTATTTATCGTTACTTATGCCTACATTTTCTTTTCTCATCGCTCCAACATGACTCGCGTCACATCTTCAACGCAATAAGAATGCTCCCCTACCACTTCATATTCTTATATGAAATCCAAAGCTTCGGTAATGAACTTGATGCCCGATCATTTTCCGCGCAGAAACGCTCGACTAGTGAGCTGTTACGCACTCTTTAAATGAATGGCTGCTTCCAAGCCAACATCCTAGCTGTCACTGCATTTCCACATCGTTCTTTCAACTTAGTCCATATTTTGGGACCTTAGCTGTTGGTCTGGGTTGTTTCCCTCTCGGCTATGGACCTTAGCACCCATAGCCTCACTGCTGGGTATCATATCATGGCATTCGGAGTTCATCAGGGGTTGGTAGGCGGTGAAGCCCCCTAGCCCTATTGGTAGCTCTACCTCCATGATACTATCGCCCAACGCTGCACCTAAATGCATTTCGGGGAGTACGAG
Source organism: Gammaproteobacteria bacterium (assembly GCA_027012135.1). GTDB lineage: Bacteria > Pseudomonadota > Gammaproteobacteria > GRL18 > GRL18 > JANELJ01. The sequence continues at coordinate 7,921 of JALUZF010000215.1, read as the reverse complement.
ATATCTCCGAGTTTGATTGGCCTTTCACCCCTACCCACAGGTCATCCAAACATTTTTCAACATGTACTGGTTCGGTCCTCCATCTGGAGACTATCCAGACTTCAACCTGCCCATGGGTAGATCACTCGGTTTCGCGTCTACCTCCTATAGCTCAACGCCCTGTTAAGACTCGCTTTCGCTTCGCATGCTCCCCTCAAGGGATTAAACTCGCTATAGAAGTGTAACTCGTAGGCTCATTATGCAAAAGGCACGCCGTCATCCAAACCTAAGTCTAGACTCCGACCGCTTGTAAGCGCATGGTTTCAGGTTCTTTTCACTCCCCTGCTAGGGGTTCTTTTCACCTTTCCCTCACGGTACTGGTTCACTATCGGTCTCTCGTGAGTATTTAGCCTTACCGGATGGTGCCGGTAGATTCAGACAG
>JALUZF010000215.1:0-2500 GCA_027012135.1 Gammaproteobacteria bacterium | reverse complement strand
TCCGCTTCAGGAAAAGAAAATCCATACACATAATCCATAAATGATTCGTATACCACTTCAGAAAGCAAAGAATGGCGTATTGAGACTTCTCCTTCTAAAAAAGGAATAAATATTATAATTGAAAAAACAATCAGTAATTTTCTACTTAAAGCTGTGATATTTTGATGAAATATATGCACTACACTAATCGACTTTATTTTTTTTCACTAAATCAATAATACCATTATAAACAGAATTCCTGTTATTTTGGCGTTTTATTAACGCTATCTTTTCAGCATTGGTATAACCTCCTGTATAATACCGCTGAAACCATGGGACTACAGAGACCAAAGCAAATATTACTCCCGTATTTACTGCTGTCCTTGCTCCAATTGCTACCAACCCCAAAGTGAGAAAGAATGAATTCAACCCATCTTTATATTTTCCTACATAAAACTGCCCCATACCAGGCAGCAACATACTCATTATTCTAGCTTTTTTCGGTGAGGGTGAATAAAGGTTTTTATCAGAAAACATTAAATCTACTGAAGCTATTTCTTTAGGTTCTACACATGATTTAAAATATTTTTTGGATCTATCAAATTGCTCAAGCCCAAAGTAGCATGTCCCAAGATAAAAATTAAGCCTTTGTTTAGTGGCTTTATCAAAAGCATTTATTGCCAATAAATCTATTACAGCATATTGGTATTCTCTATTTAAAATCTGACTATAAGCCTTCTTGAATAATAATTCATTTTTCAAACTATCAGAATCTGCAATATTATAAGCAAGACCATAATTAAACTGTGATGTTTCAAAATCACCAAGTAAAAATGAAAGCTCCCCTACTTTGGTATACAATGGCAAGAGACCTTCCCCATGACTAAAAAAAATCAGTCGTTTGAATGTTTTTAGAGCAATAGTATAATTATGTTGCTCATATTGATTTCTTGCAAACTCCAAGGTCTCCTGATAAGTTTGAGCCTTCAAGCTATCTCCAAAAACCGAACTAGAAATTATAATGCTGAATAAAATTATATACTTCATTATTGATTTCATTATATTTCAATTTATTATATCTTTTTGCAGCTTTAGCTGAGCCATATATATTCCCAATATAAAAACCCAAAGATATTCCTCCAAATATCCATCCGCTAACACTTTTAGTCCCATTATTTTTAAAGCCCTTATATGATTGCCACGCAGAACCGGCGACAAATAAAAGTGACATTAACCCATCCACATAATTCTTTGTATAAACCTTACCTAATCCGGGAACAATTGTTGATAAACTACCTGCAAGCAAAGGGCTTTTTAACTTCCTGCCCAAAGCATCTTTTGTAATCATTTTCAATTTGATTGGTATTAAGCCATTTTGTTTTGTTTTTGATTTACAGAACTCATCTGACTCCCTATACTTCCTACCAAGAATCAAGCTACTACATTTAAAAACAGCTTTATCTCTTTTTGTTATATTTGGATTTTTATCCAGAAATAAATTTATTTTTCCTAATGAATCGGCAAACACCAAACTAGATAGATACTCTACAGAAAGCCCACGAGGCAAATCAAAAATATTTTTTCCCCCAAGACTGTATATTCTATTAATTGCCAATCCTAGATTTCCTGAATTTCTATATGCTTGTAATAATTTTACTTTAAATTCTTGATTATCCTTATCTAAAAACACTAATCTTTCATACTCTTCGGCAGCAAGTTTATACTGTTTGCTCAATAAAAGATAATCAGCATATTTCTTACTATTATCAAGATTATATATATTCTGAGTAAAAACAGGTGTAAAGCTACTGCAGAACAATCCTATATATATCAAAACCAACCAATGATTCCTCCCCTGATTAAGGTATTTTGTAATCATACTTATCACTATTATCCTTTTCGTTTATAATCATATTTTCGTAAGTTGTTACTTCATAATACTTTACCCCATCCACAGTGGTTTCCTTAACTAATTCTTGAGGAAAAGATAATCCATCAATAGTAAGGTAATTTCTAAAAAACTGCCTACTTACTACTTCGCCTTCAGGATTTTTAAATATAATTCCTACCAATTGTTGATTAACATTAAGCATCAAAATACTTCCAAATGTTTTTTCCAATTCCGGTGGAGGAGACCAAGTCGAAATAATCTTATTGCCATCTTTCTCAACATCAATTATCTTCATATTTGATTTTTTCAATCCATAATCTGCTAAATCGCCATTCAAAGCCAAATGATAAATAGTCAATCCCGCAATATCCGGTGTAGTTTGCCTTGACACCACTTTCCCCTCAACTATTTTATATAGCGAAGTATCTTTCTGCACCCAAGTTTCTTTTTCGGGAAATCTAATTTGAAAAACGAGCTTTTTTATATTTTTATCATAATAAATTTTACCTACCGTTAACTGCTGTTTCCCGTCAAGCGTTTTACTTTTAATAGTAAAATCTGTCTTAAGCCTAAAGAAATCCTGTGAAAAGCTATTTGTGAAAAACGCCACAAATAATCCTAAAACTAATA
>JALUZF010000214.1 GCA_027012135.1 Gammaproteobacteria bacterium | reverse complement strand
GGTGGCTATGACTGGACTTGAACCAGTGACCCCAGCATTATGAATGCTGTGCTCTGACCATCTGAGCTACATAGCCATGTTTTTAGAAGCTGATTGATGCGGGATTATTGACTGCCTGTTAATCCAGTACCTGATAAAGATTATTGCTGTGATTGTGTGCCTGGCAGACTGAGCAAAGATTATTATCCGCGTGTGGATTATTTTGCGGTGTGTGATAGTTATTCCCGCATGCAGTACAGTGTTTTTCAATTAATAAAATATTCTCCTTTGAGTTAAACCCAGCATAGGACAGAATGGATATGGCCTTTGCCTCACAGGCACTGGAACAAATGCCGCAGCCGGTACAGTTTTCAGGTTGGATAATATACAGACTATTATCTGCATTTTGATTTAACGGCCTGTCAAAAGACTGTGCAGAAAAATCCTGTTTGCTCAGGTTGACGGGTTCATGACTTAAACTATCTGGATCAGGCTGCAGCCTGCTGTATTGCAGGGCATTTTCAGGGCAGACTTTTATACAGGCATCACAGCCATTACATTTTTGCGTAGTTATTCTGGGCACCCATGGCCAGTGCAGCTGTTGTTCCGTGCTTTCAGGCAGTAATTGACCTGGTGGAATGGATCTGAATTCGGAGCCATTAAGAGGATCGATGATCAACAGCTGTTCACGTAGCTGTCTGCCGCCGCCACGAAAAAAATCCCGCCTGGACAGCTGGGTGCCCCGACTGATGACTGAATCGGTTTTCAGCACTTTCAGCCATACTTTTGCTGAGCGCTGCATGATTTTAAGCGGCTGCCTGTTACGCTCCATCAGCAGAGTATTTATTTTTTCAAGTCTGGTAAAAAGGTTATCCGATGAGTGATAATACGAACACGATTGACAATCCCCAGTGCTTAACAGCAGGTGTTCAATGCCTGAATTATAAATTTGCAATATTTGCCTGACACCTAAAGCGTGGACACAGGCTAAAGTATCGCTGTTGTCCGGTATGCTATTATGTTCACAGGCAAACAAAGCAACCATCCGTGCCCCCAGTTGACGTATGATCCAGGGGAATTCTGAATGTATTGCGCCTGCAGGACAGGCTGGAATACATAATCCGCAACCATCGCAGGCATCAACATCCATTCCCAGATGGTTCTCGTCCAGAATCCAGGCACCGGCGGGACAACTGTCTACACAAAGCTGACAGTCAGAGTGAATCGTCTGACTATGGACACAGCGATCAGCATTAATTTCAGGAATCACCCATTCCTGGTTAATATTTTCTAAATACATGGCTTTCACCTGCTGGCTGCTACACCATCTCTCCGATATCCATTAACCCTAAATTACAGGCCCCATACCAGGCATATACTGCATGGGAGCTTCCTCGGGATGATTCTGTTCAGCTTGCATTCGTTGTTCTATTTCTTCAGCAGAAGGTCTGGATTGGCCGGTTAATAAGGATAGAATGTTTCTGAGTTCCTCACAATAGGCACCGGTTAATGCTGCAATACTGGCAAAGTATTGCGTATCACAGCGGCTCATTACTCGTTCACTAAATTTACCAAGCCAGCGCAGCAGATGTTCATCCATAAATACCGATATCTGTTCCAGAGTCTGCATATCATTATTTTTATCCAGTAACCAGGCAATAAACTGTAGTTCATAAACCAGATGATCATCCGGTCTTTGTCGCCAGTTTTTAATTTCCAGGCCATATCGTTGATACCAGCCTCGAACTTCAAACATGCTTTGCTGACACATCAGTCCATCTTCATCGAGCCACACAGATTCTTCAGGGGATGCAGAAATATTATGGTTTAGATAGATACTGGCATAATCAGCGGCCAGTTCATCCAGGGTTTGAGTATCTGAATGCTTACCCAGGTGAGCCAGTGATTCTTCCATCAGCAATAAGGCTTCAGAACCCGGAGACTGTTCTGGAATAATGGTCAGACAGAATGGAAAATCAAGCTCTTTAAGATGCTGGATGAGCGTATGGTCCGGTTCGTGATCATGCAATACTGCCAGTAGATTCAGATCTTCTGCAACGTGAGAACAGAACAGGCTTAAAAACTCATCAGGCTCTGATATTTGCACTGAACAGCTCATTTTAATTTGCCTTTGCTATGGGCAACAAAACCAATGGAAGGTTTGGTCAACTCAATATCAGCCATATTTTTTACCTGCCGGGAAATGGTGTCCTTGTCACCAAAAGCAATGGTATTTAAAGAGCCATCCCAGATCTTTTCAACAGGACCGATATCCAGAACCCTCATCATACAGGCCATCACGCAATAAGGTTTTCTTCCGGCATCAATTTCATCCACACACATATTACATTTCTTGACAATATTCTCAGCGGGATCAAATTGTGGTGCACCATATGGACAGGCTGCTTCACAACGGCGACAGCCAATACACAGGGTTGAGTCTATATCAACAATACCATCTTTTTTGCGCTTAAAAATTGCACCGGTTGGACAAGTGGGCAGACAGGCCGGTTCAGCACAGTGATTACAGGACATATTAACCTTATAGGCAAATACATCAGGATAGGTTCCCCCTTCAATGTACTGTACTCGTCTGAAGCGCGGCCCGGGTGCCAGACCATTTTTATCTTTACAGGCAATTTCACAGGCTCGACAGCCAATGCAGTCAACATTATTATGGATAAATCCAAGCTGCATGGCTGGTTTGACCGGCGTATAAGTCGCCCGTTTGGTCCGTTTGACGGCTTCCCTGATTTTCTTGACATCTTTCTTCGTTGACATGTTTTATTCCTTCAGGTCTGATTAATAATCGCGACGAAAAACGTGCGCTCGGGAAGTTGCCAGCTTATCCCATCCGGGGTGATGCTCCAGCGAGGTTTTTTTCAAATTGCATAATACCGTATTATATGCAAAGCCACCGGCCGGACTGGGATTATCCAGTGTCAGAAAATCAGGATTGCCTGCCCTGTCTATACCCTTATCATCCAGATCCATCCAGACACCTTCATGCAGCACTAATACCCCTGGTCGGCAGCGCTCAGTTACATAAGCCGGTACCACAACGGCTCCCCGTTGATTCCATACTTCAACAATGTCACCCGTTTTGATCTCCAGCCGTTTTGCATCAGCCGCATTGATGGTGACTTCCTGCTCATAAGTTTCTCGCAGCCAGGCACAGTTATTGAAAATGGAATGCGTACGCCAGCGTGGATGGGGAGAAATCAGGTGAAAAGGCCAATCTTTGGTTTTGGATGAATTTAATGATTCCCAGGGTTCAATCCATTTGGGAATTGAAGGAATGTGATAACCGTATTTGGTTTTTTTCCAGTCGCCAATATTGGCAAGTTCCGAACTTAAAATTTCAATTTTTCCGGAAGCTGTTTCAAAGCGTTTGCCCTGTTCAATCTGATCCTGAAAAGCAATATGAGGCCGGTTCAGATTAAATTTATAAACCCCGCGCTGTTTAAATTCATTCCATGACATCTCAACATGCTGATTAACCATAACCTTGGTTTCCCACCATTCCCGTAAATAGGCTTCATCAACCGCATCATTATTATAAAAATAACTCCTGTCAGCCTTGGGATTGTACGCTTTACCAAATACCTTGCCACCAATGCGCCAGGCCAGCTCAGTAAAAATCTGCAAATCCGTTTTAGATTCACCCATAGGCTCAATAACCTTGGGTCGATGGATATAATAATGCCCTTTGTACCATGGCAGGGCCGTATCATGACGTTCAAAATGGGTTGAAACCGGTAATAAAACATCTGCCCACAGACCGGATGGCGTGATCGTGGAGTCCATACAGACAACCAGTTCAAGCATTTTAATAGCCTGTAGTTCCTTGTTGATATTGGTGAGCTGGTTTAACCAGTCAGAACCCTGCCAGAAAATACCTTTAATATTGGGTATCTGTCCATCCGTTGCATCCTGACGCGGCCATAAACCAACTTCCTCACGTTTTACATTAGGGTAATTCAGTACGCAATGTGCCCAACGATCCGATTTGATGGCCTGAAACCAGATATTGGAATACTGATCATATGGATAAGCAATCGCTTCAGCATGCCAGCTTTTACCGACCCCTTCAGCACAGCCGCCAAGCTTACCAATATTACCGGTCATGGCCTGCAATGCGGCTGCCATACGGCTGTATTGCTCACCATAGGCGTTACGTCCCGGTGCCCAGGAGGCCTTTAGAGCCGCAGGTTTGGTGCGGGCATACATATCTGCAAGTTTAATAATATCTTTTTCTGCAACACCACAGATTTCAGATGCCCATTGAGGTGTTTTAGGCTGGCCATCGTATTTTCCCAGGATATAATCTTTGAAGTTTTCCTTGCCGTTAACAGAATTTTTACTCCAGTCAGGCATGGTACCCGAGTCCATACCCTGCACAAATTTATTGATAAAATCCTGATCCTGCAGATTATGGGTAAAAATATAATGTGCCATACCGGCCATCATGGCCGCATCGGTATTGGGTTTTATGGGGATCCACCAGGCATCATAGGCGGCAGCTGAATCAGTGTACTGGGGGTCAATCAGTACAAATTTGCAACCACGTTGTTTGGCCATACGCATATACATGAAGGTATTTCCGCCATGGAAGGTATAAGCCGGATTCCAGCCCCACATAATAATTAATTTTGATTCTGCATAAGTATCATCTTCATTACCATCATGAATGGTTCCAAAGGTCCATTTTGAACTGGCTGTGGTTGCTTCATAGGAAGGTACTGACCAGGAATTGGTACGACACCCAAACATACCAAGAAAACGACCCAGCAGACCTTCAATTTGATCAGATTTATGCAGTACGCCATATGAAGCACCGGCATAGCTTTGATCCAGAAGAGCCGTATTACCATAGGTTTTTTTAATATAATTCATTTTTTTGACAATGAAATTTAAGGCTTCGTCCCATGAAACACGTTTAAATTTGCCTTCACCCCGTTCGCCCACACGCATCATCGGATAAAGCAGACGTTCTGCAGAGTATAAACGTTGCCGATATGACCGGCCTCGCAGACAGGCTCTTAACTGGGGTTCTTCATTGGAATCCTTGCCATAGTAGCCACCTTTCTGATAGCGTCCATCATCACTGGACAGCCGCACAATGACATCTTTCCACTTATGTGCAACCAGCATATGGCGGGAACCGCAATTGTGCGCACAACTGGTTACAACCGTTTCCAGTTCATCATCTTTTGGATAAGGTTCGTAGGCGAAAGCATTAGCTTCCCTGGCGTATTTAATTTCAGCCAGGCCAGTGGCAGCTAAAACACCTGCACCGCCTGCTGTACTTTTTAAAAAAGAGCGCCGCGTTAGATTCAGGCGTTGCTGCAGCTTGTCAATGCTTTCTTTCATACTCATAGTTTGTTTCCTTTACGCCAGTTTCATTATTTATTGGAAATTTTGCGTTGTTTTATCTGGAATCTGGAATTGGATTCTGTGGGTCGATCTTTGGCCCATTCAGGCGTTTCCCTGGCCATCCCCGGCCAGCTATGTCGAGGATAAGGGTAGGATATTCGATACCATTGACGTCCTCCATGACATCCAAAACAGACATCAGAATTTTCTTTCCCGCTGGCTTCAATAGCTTCTGGATTCAGGAAGTTTACCTGGTGGCGATGGGTTCTAACCCCGTTATGACAGAGCAGACAGTTATTTTGAAATGCATCCCTGGCGGTATTCCAGTGTGATGGTAAGCCCATACGTTTATAATCCGGAAATGCTCCGTGGCACATCAGACAAACTTCGGGATTAACTGATTTACGTAAGGTAAAATGCCTGTTTGCTGTATCAGGAGGAATGACGGCTTCTTCACGAGGATTTTCACCCTGATGGCAGGTAGTACATTTCATGTTCATCAGTTTTTTAGCCAGAAGTGTAACTAAATGGCGACGGTGAAAGGTTTCCTGTGAACCGTTATAAGTTGTTAATGTCTGATACCAGGCCAGAGCGGATTCGCTTTTTACACCTGCAGGTGATATTGCTCTTACCTTTCTATTAATAATTTCCTGGTGACAGCTTAAACATTGTTCATTGGTGGCGGAGTTGATAGTTGGCGAAAAGTGTACTGAGTCCCAGAGTGAACGATAATAATCGGCAGGCTGTGTTTTTTGATCTGCCGTGATTGTCATGCTGCATAACAACATCACAACAAGGGACAGGTATTGACAATGTCTGTTCATTTTTTTGGCCTCAGACTGCTAAATTAATCCTTGATAGATAGCGGATTGTTTGATAATAAAAAAATACTCACGCCGTTAAAAATGTGCGTCCCTGCATATGGAATAGGACCTCCCTGTTCCCGGAAGATGGCGTTATCTCCAGGCTGTTTTGCCAGACATACCGTTCATACCTGACATTCCATTCATACCTGACATTCCATTCATGCCTGACATGCCGTTCATACCTGACATGCCACCCATACCTGACATGCCACTCATGCCTGTTGCAGGATAAAAGAAGATCTGTCCCTGAGGGGTAATTTTGAAATAGCCACTCATACCTGACATGCCGCCCATACCTGACATACCGTTCATGCCTGACATTCCATTCATACCTGACATTCCATTCATACCTGACATGCCGTTCATACCTGACATGCCGTTCATGCCTGACATTCCATTCATGCCTGACATGCCGTTCATGCCGTTCATGCCGTTCATGCCTGACATGCCGTTCATACCTGACATGCCTCTCATTGCTGGATGCCATACCCATCGTCCAGCCATACCGTTCATGCCCGACATACCATTCATACCTGACATACCATTCATGCCTGACATACCGCCCATACCTGACATGCCGTTCATGCCTGACATACCATTCATGCCTGACATGCCGTTCATGCCTGACATACCGCCCATACCGTTCATGCCTGACATACCACTCATACCCGTTGCAGGATAAAAGAAGATCTGTCCCTGAGGGGTAATTTTAAAGTAGCCACTCATGCCTGACATACCATTCATACCTGACATACCATTCATGCCTGACATGCCGTTCATGCCCGACATACCGTTCATGCCCGACATACCGTTCATGCCTGACATACCGTTCATGCCCGACATACCGTTCATACCTGACATACCGTTCATACCTGACATACCATTCATGCCCGACATACCGTTCATGCCTGACATACCATACATACTGGCACTAACAGAAGTCGCTGCAACGGTACCAATAATTGCTAAAGTACCTACAATTTTTTTAATTTGTCTGTTAAGAGTTTGCATTCGTAATTTCATTTTGTTCCTCCTGAGGATTTAATTTTTGTCTGATAGTAAATCAGACCATACAACGAGGTGATGTGAATAATTTTCCTTTTCACAAAACCCTGAAGACTAAAATTTTTGTTTATGCCATTTGCGAATATCATATTTACCGGTCATTCCCGGATGAATAAAAGGTGTATACCAGTTGCCCTGATTATCCAGAAAATAAAGACTGCGTGGGTAAGGTCTGCTGATACCCGTCAGAGCATGTTGATACCACAAACGGTTATGCCTGACCCATTCGATTACCGGTGCTCCCTGAGGTCTCTGCCATGGTTTGAGACCGGCCATGGGGTAATCAGATGCATACGCAGATGAAAATACAGAAAATAAAAAACACCCGCTTATAGTTATCAAAATCAGCTCTGCTTTGTTTAAAACCATAATTCGGTTCCTATAACTTATGATATGAAAAGTTAATCAACTACAGGCAACGCTTATGCCATTGTTAACAAATAACAGATAAGCTTATGAAAAATAATAAAATAATTAAAAAACGATCATATTCAGACTGCATTGAAAAAAATAAAAACTGACTTTTTGTCAGGAGGAGTCAGAGGGGTTTAAAAAAGATACCAACCACCAGAGAGGCTCTTTTAGTGAAAAAAAATATTAATAACTAAAATCAGACAATTGGAAACATTATGGAAGAGCTGCTGAAGATCTGCTTTAGTTATGACATTTTGTCAGGATAGTCATTTCATCCTGACAAAATATTTTATTAGTTAAGGACTAGAACTTGACCATCGGCTCTTCTGATAGCGATCTGATGCTTAAGTGCAAAGGGTGCTTTATCTGAAACAATACTGATAAGGTAGATATTAAAAATTTTGCGTATTTTTCCTACCATAGCCTGTTTAACTGGTTCCTGCTGCAGCCAGTGCCGGGCAATATTATAGGCATCCTGCCAGCTATTAACCGGTAAGGAAACGGCTACACCAGGTTTAGTACCCATGCAAACTGGAAGTTTATAGTCAATGTTTTTTTGAGGTGGAAACAGGAAGATACTGCCATCAGAATTATTATGGATTTCCCATCCACTATCTTTTAACTTTTGCTGCATATCCCGAAAAGAAAAAAGATCGGGCTTTGCGAAATCTTCAGTGGATTCTTTATATGGCTTAGCAGGAGGCGTCAGACGTATGGAGCCGCCTGGATCAACTTCCGCTCCCCAACCAGCAGCCTGAAATTTACTTTTCAGTTCCTGCCATTGTTTTTCTCTGGATTTAGAATTATTGACCTTTTGCACAGATTTTTTTTGTGGTCTTAAAATTAAATTGCCCTGGTCATCCCGTTTAACATCCCAACCGCTATTGTGCAGTTTCTGAATAAGGTTTTTATTATTAAAATTATAAGATGATATAGCATCACTATTCACATCCTGCCGGACTTGAGTTCCGTTATTATTTGCTTCTAGCGACCGTTCATAATCGGCAACGGAATTCTGTGCCAATACCAGGTGACTGATACACAGCAGAAGGATTGCAAGCCCTCCCCGGATTGTTCTGATTTGTCTTAACATTTTTCCTAACATCATGGTATCTCCTACTTCTGGTTGTTTGATATGAATAATAAGCAAAGCAAAAGGTACGCCATAGCTTTTAAACTTATGGCTGTTCATACAAAAGGGGCTAACTGAAATAAATGATTTTTATAGCAAAGGAAATAAATATTAGAATAATTTTTCAAACCTGACAAAATGTCAGGGACTTATTATTTTTCATAAGTATAATGGTTTGTACTAACAGGATGTTCCTGATCTAATCCAAATATCAGTGCAGATATAATCCTGGAGATTGCATTGTTATGAAGCAGTTTATAACAAGTCTCAACCAAAAGTTCACTGTAGCAACCATAGCCGGTTTCTTAATCAGTTCGCTGGTATTTTTAGCGTTGTTCCTGGCTTTTTATCAGTCAGAACTTCAGGATGAACGAGTACAGGCGACCAATAATGTTAATCTGCTGCTTCAGGCATCATTAGAAAATGCCATGCTAAAGCGTGATTTAAGCGGTTTAAAGACTATTATTAGCCGTTTGGGACAGCAGGCAAATATCAAAACCGTAATGATTGTAAATCCTCTTGGAGAAATCCGTTTTTCCAGCAATCCGGAACTTATTGGCAGTACCTTTAATAAGAAACCATTAAAACTACAGCATTTCAGTAGTGATTTTATAAATAATGAACAGGGTGTCGAAGTATTACGCAGTGTTAATCCGGTACCCAATAAGCCTCCATGTCAGGAATGCCATGGTGCAATTAACAGGCAGGAAATAAATGGTATTTTAATTATTGACTTTGATGCGTCTTCCATTCGTCATAAAGTGCGTAATACAACTTTAATTCTTATGAGTGCCGGTGCACTTATTGTTATTATTAATTTGTTAGGTGGCTGGTGGTTTATTCAGCGGTTTATTTTACGTTCGGTAGGGGTATTGAGCAGCGCCAGTCATGCTCTTGCTGAGGGAAATCTTGATACTCGTGTCCAGCTTAATGGCGATGATGAATTATGCCGTCTTGGCAAAACATTTAATTTAATGGCCTCCAGTCTTCAATCCACTGTACGCAGTCTGGAGGAAGAACAGGCATTTCTTCAGGCCATAGTGGATGCAATTCCTGATGGTCTGCGCATTATTGATACAGAATACAATATGATCCTGGTTAACCAGGCCTTTCGTGAACAGACCGGCTGTCCGGACAAGTTATGGGCAGGTGTAAAATGTTACGCTGCAACCCAGGGCAGGGATTCACCCTGTCCTGCAGAACTAATGAACTGTTCTCTTGAGGAAGTTCTAAAAAGCGGCCAACCCTATAAGGTTATTCGCCGCCATAAATTATGTAATGGAAAAACACTGGATGTTGAAGTTTACGCGGCACCAATGAAAATTATCAGGCAGGGTAAAGAAAAATTTTTAATGGTGGAATCAATACGTAATTTAAAAAAAGAAGTCCGTTTCACTCATGAACAGAGATTATCAGAACTTGGCCGCCTGGCCGCTAATGTGGCTCATGAAATCTATAATCCATTAAGTTCAATGAAACTGGCAGTAAATTCCTTAAAACACAGTATTGACAGTGGCAAACAGGCCTATAGTAATAAAGACAGGCGCTCACCGGATATTAGTGCTTATCTGGATATTGTGACTCAATCTATGGAGCAGTGCATCCAGATCACCGAACGTCTGTTACGTTTGAGTGCTGCGCCTCTGGGGCAGCAGGAATTAGTGGATATCTGTAAAGCAATTGAGGATGTTCTTAGTCTTGTGAAGTGGGATGCCGAACAGGCAAACATTAAAATTATAACCCGTTTCCCGGAACAGCCTTTAAGAGTGTTTGCCAGTGAAAGTGAGCTGCGCATGTTGATCCTTAATCTGGTGCAAAATGCATTTCATGCCATGCACTCGGGTGGTGAACTTGCCATCAGAGGCTTTGTTGAAAAGGAACAGGTGGTTATTCATTTTAAAGATACTGGTGCCGGCATTTCCAAAGAGCATTTACACAAGATATTTATGCCTTTTTTCAGCAGGCGGGCAGATAATGTCCATGGCACAGGACTGGGACTACCTATCTCTCAGGCTATTGCACAAAGTATTCACGGTTCGCTGGAAGCTCATAGTGAGTTGAGAAAAGGCAGCTGTTTTATACTTAGAATCCCGGAGGCTTCCATAAAGAGACTGGAAAAATGAATACCATAATACTTGTTATTGAAGATGATGAATTACTCAACAAAATGATTTCAATGCAACTGGAATCCAGTGGATACTCTGTTTTTGGAGTGAATTGTCTGCAGGATGCACGCAAATTTCTGGAAAAACATGAAGCCAATTTAATTATTTCAGATATGAGGTTACCTGATGGCTGCTGTATCGATAATCTGTCCTTTCTGATCGAAGACTCACACCCGGTTATTGTATTGACCGCTTATGGTACAGTTCAAAATGCAGTACAGGCCATACAGGCCGGTGTTGCTCACTATCTGACCAAACCCGTGAGTATGGAAGAATTAACCCTGACCGTAGAGCGGGTATTAGAAAAAGCGGCACTTGAGGCCGATCATCTGTTTTGTAAATCAAGGATCAAGGCTCAAAGTGATAAAATGCCCTTTATGATTGGCGGGAGCGAGGCACTTGAACAGACTAAAGAGCAAATTGATGCCGTCGCTCCCAGTGATATGACGGTTTTAATTCTGGGTGAAAGCGGTTCAGGTAAAGAACTGGTTGCACGCGCTATTCATGAACAAAGTCAGCGGGCGGATAATAATTTTGTAGTGGTTGATTGCTGTACTTTACAGGAAAATTTGTTTGAATCCGAATTATTTGGTCATGAGAAAGGGGCTTTTACAGGAGCACATGGTAATAAAAAAGGTTTAATAGAAGGGGCTATAGGAGGTACCCTTTTTCTCGATGAAATAGGCGAGATTCCACCGGTAATTCAGGCTAAACTATTACGGGTGCTGGAAACTGGAAAATTTCGCAGAGTGGGTGGCACCAGAGATCTGAACTCTGATGTCAGAATAGTGGCAGCAACCAACCGTGATTTAAAAAAAATGTCGGAAACTAATGAGTTCAGGGCCGATCTATACTATCGACTTGATGCCTTCAGTATTTATACGCCACCCTTACGAGAACGCCGTGAAGATATTCCTTTTTTAGTGGAACATTTTATCCGCAATCATGATTTTTCCATGTGTGTAAAAAAAACCATGACCAAAGAAGCCATGCGCAAACTGATGTCCTATGACTGGCCGGGAAATATTCGTGAATTAAAGAATGTAGTAGAGCGAGCCATTATTCTTTCACGTAAAAGCAAACTTATTCATGCTCAGCATTTAAATTTAAGGGGTTGTGAGCAATCAAAATCAGGCTTTAAACTGGATATACCATCATGTAAAGAGCCAACACTTGAGGAAATTGAAGCCAGTTACCTGAAAATGCTGCTAAAAAAATATTCGGGGCATCGTACTACGATTGCCCAGATTATGGGCATCAGTGAACGCCAGGTCTACCGTTTGATAAAAAAATATGATCTGACTGAAATCCTGGTTCAAAAACCTGTATATCAACGCCGTTCAACAGATAATGTCAATGAGACAAAGATAAACTGCCATTAATAATTCATACCGGCCTGATATGGTGTCATAAGCAGATAACAAACTGTCAGTAATATCTCTTATCAGAAATTTAAGGTTTAACGTAACAACTCAGTATAAATTAAAGTAACGTAGAGTACCTGCAGACAGTCACGGTCAGATATATTGCATAGTTGCGATTTAACTAATTTTTCAATTAATCAAAAACCTTGTCTTTCCAGACAGGGACTGGGTTTGTTTAATCCTGATTGTTTCTCATTTGTTCTTTTATTTCATTTAAATCATCTTCATTTAATTGTATAGAACGTTCTGCATCACTCATACAATGGTAGTGTTTAACAAATAGCATTTCAGCCATTTCCACAAGATTTCTGTGAATGTTTGTTGCATTAGATACATCATTCATAAGTGATGCAGCCATCACAGCGGTAATCGATTCATTCTTAATACAAACGGCTAACCACCTGTTCATATCAGAGATATGTTCTTCGAATAACAAATTAAGATAATCCAGAGAAAAAACAGTATCATCAACATCTGTTTCCAGACGAATTGTTTCCAGTTTTCGTATTAACAAGGTGAGCTCCACTCTTATTTTGGTATAAGCCTCCTTCATTTCCCGGTTGGATGACATTGCATAGGTAGCAAGATTTTTCTGCATAAGAATACTGATGTTAATAGCATTGGTGATATTCTGGTTGGATTCTCGTAGCCAATGAATATCATCAGATTGATCCATTTCCCATGAAAAACCTGCCTTATTGATAAACAGGATGACTTCTTCGTACAAACATCTGATGTTTTGCTCATAAATAGACTCAATATCATGAGCATTAAACTGCTTTTGTGCCTCAGCAATCTTGTAAAGGTCGTTATCCTGTAATGCCTCCTCTCGAGTAAAACCAAATGCCATCGATAATATATCTATGGCATTATCCCATATATGCAGGGTTTCATTACGTACGGCTTCCATCGCTGTATCCGGAAATTCAGCAGCTGCATCATTTAAATATAAGGGTTGTATTTTTGATATTTTTGTTATTTTTCTATCAGGGATAATCATGGTTATCCAGCGAACAAGATGGTTAATTAAAGGAACCATTATAATAACGCCGGAAATATTAAATAAGCTGTGAAAGACTGCCAGCTTTAGCGTGTAGTTATCTTCTGCTATGCCGCTAACTGAACTGATCATATCGACTATATTAATAATGGGGTGTAAAAAGACAATAAACAAACAGCCTGCCGTTATTTTAAACAGTACATCAGATAATGCCAGACGGCGACCGATAACATTAGAGGTCAAGGAACCAACTACTGCTGTAATAGTAGAACCAAGGTTTGCTCCAATAGTCAGTGCCAAAGCATTTTCATAGGTTATCTGATGAACCGATAGCGCAGTTAACAAGAGTAATAAGGTTGCATGACTGGATTGCATAATTACTGTAACAATCACACCAATTAATGCAAAAACCAGAATACCTGAAAAGCCTTCCATAGCGTAATCAGTGAGACTAATATGCGTTGAAATAGTTTCAAAACCCTCTTTCATGTAGTGAATGCCTAACAGCAGAAACCCCAGACCAGTTAAAATATATCCAACACCTTTCAGGCTTTTGCTTTTTTGAAAAATTAGCAGGACGCCAAACGCCAGCATGGGCATAGCATAAGCAGCAATATGAATTTTTAAACCAAAACCAGCAATTAACCAGGCACCAGTAGTGGTTCCAATGTTTGCACCAAAAACAATACCTATTCCTTCAATGAGTCCAATAAGACCTGCACCTAAAAAGGAAATAGTTATTAATGACACCAAACCACTGGATTGCATAAGCGTACAGATGGTAAAACCAAAAAGCAGACTTTTCCACATTTTATCTGTAGTATTGCGCAATATTTTTTCAAGCGCTCCCCCAGTAAACGACTTAAAGCCATCTTCCAAAGACAACATACCAAAGAGAAAAATAGAAATACCAGCAACAATCATTTTAAAGTCTGGACTAACCCAGAACCCCCAGCTCAATAAAATAAAAATTGTTGGCAATAATATCTTACGTAACATAAATCTCCTTCATGACCACTTTCTTTCTTACCTGATTCAACAAACGTTTTCTATGTGATACAAAATATGGGATGAAAGTAAAATTATAAATTCATTCTAAGCGGTTACTAATGATATGAGGAATTAATCTTATAAAAAATATAGTAAATATATGCATAAATAGATTTGAAAACTTAGCTGAACTGAATACCTAAATAGCCAAAAAAAGGTGTCTATATGGGGATACGTTAGGTTACCCAGAACCTCACCTTAAACCAAAAAAATAAATCAGTTGAAGTATAACGAGAATAATTCAACTGATTTATTTAGTTTAAAGGTGAGGCTTTTGGGAAATACCTGGCACCTTTTCTATCTTCGACCTTAAGGCCGTACTTATACGGTGCTGGGTAAATTTAAAATGAGGCCTGTAAACGACCAAAGACTGCAAGTTTGTTTCGATCATCTCTCACATTCTGGTTAAATCCTGCCCCACCCTGAACACCTTGCCAGTAACCACTTACGCTGTCTCCAAGCTGCGCATAGGCTGCACCAAGATCCAGTGACAATACTTTGTTAAAGTGATAGGTTCCCATCAAAAGCAAATCATTTCCCACTCGACTGTCACGACCCCTTGCATCAGTATTTCCATACCAGCCTGCAGCAATATAACCATCAAGGTTGCTGGTTATAGGCATACTGTATTTTGCCTGTACTGATGCTAAACCATAACCATTATTAGAAATATTGACACCATCCCCATCAAAACCGGTATCAGTGGGTCCCTGTACAGTCAGAATACCAGTATATCCCCAGTACCCATAGGTTCCGGAAAAGGCCATGGGCATCAAAAAGCCTGTACCGTCTTTGTCACCACTGGCATAGGTACCTAAAAGACCAAAATGACCACGTCCTAATTTGCTGGCATATTCAAGACGAGCAGCAAAGCCATTGGCATCATCACTGCCAGAACCCAGTAAGTTACCATCGGTAGAGGATCCCATGACAAAGCCGCTTAATGCGGTATCACTATCAAGCTTAAAGCTCCCCGATACACCATAGTTAAAATGCCAGGCATCACCATTACCAGCACCAGCGGCTTTTTTCATGGTTATAGCGGTACCTGAAAACACCAGTTGATTGTTACCTGACAGTGGAACTATTGCATCAACCTGATAATGCACCGTATCATCACTTCTTACATTTTCCTGACCTTCGTTTAAATTACCAGCAAAGGCATGAAGGGTTGTATCTCCAACGGGAACAAAAACTTCTGCTGCAACCGGATTGTAATCCCAGTCCCATGAATACATGGCATCATTATAGTATTCAGTAACGGGAACAATACCTGCTTTTGTTTGAATTCCATTTTCAGCAGTATAATCAATGACAGCATGTCGGACACGTACATCATTTCCATCCTTATCGCCCGCGGTACTGACATTGCTGGTGGTATGATTCAGTTGTAATTGCAGATGTGTTTTAAATTGCTCATCAAACTTTAAATCTATAGATTGACGAATACGGACTCGAGTAGCGGTCTGTTGATCTTCTTTTTGATCATTATCAGCAGAATAAAAATTCATTCGGTACTGTCCGGGAAAAGAGACTTCTGGACCTCCAGGTGAAAGTCTGGCTACATTTTGAGCCTTTTTGTTTGCCTCAATTCTTGCTGTATTTTTGCTTGCGGCTGCTTTTAACTCATCTATCTGGCGTTGCAGATCGGCTATTTTATCACTCATTTCATCTGCACTTATATTGCTTGAACAAATAGTAGTGAGTATTGAAATAGTAATAAATTTAACAGGATTTTTTTTGGTTAAGTTATACATTAAAATAAGCTTCCTTCTTACAGATTAAGCCGGTATAGGGCTTGTTAAAATTGTTCTTGTAAAATCAGATTGATTAATAAGTGCTCATCCATTTATTGATGCACCGGTGTGGCACAAATCAGGAACTTAAAGCCCTGCTGCCCCCCCTTTTCAAACATTGGTGCTCTAAAGTGAAAAAAGGGGGACGTATGGAGTGATTAACTGCTTATTTCCAGCTTAAACAATCTGACGTGACTTAAAAGAAACGCTTTCTTTATAGCCCGCCATTGCTGAAGCCTTGCGAATATCTGCCCAGGTTCCCTTGTAATAAGGCACTACATTCTGATCAGTCCAGTCAGTAACCACTTCACCAACGGTTCCCTTGAAATAGCCAAACATCATAAAGGTATGCCCTGATTTCATATTAGGTTCCAGGTAGGCCATAGCATAGGTTGAGCCATAGTCGTTATATAGTTCGACTATATCACCCGATTCAATACCCAGAGCCCTGGCATCATCCGGATTCATTTCAATAGGCGCCATGGGGTAACGCTCAGTTCTAAATGCATAATACTTATCATGAAATGCCGTTTGCCAGATATGGTTGGTGCGTCCATTATTAATCCAGAACTTGTATTTTCTGCGCTGTTTTTCAACCGGTTCGGGCAGGCCTGTCCAGGGGGCTGGAAGGAAATGTGCCTTGCCATCTTTGGTGCCAAACTTGAAATCCATATAGTTCATTTCTGTGCCGATTAACTGGCCATCCCTGAACTCTTTAACAGGTAGCTGAACACCGTTATTGCCCATTGCCCGGAGACGTTCATAAGTAACCAGAGTACCTGTTGCACCACCCTGACTATCAATACCCTCCGGTTTTCTGAAACCGTCATTAAAGGCATCTTCTTCTGTATTCCAGTCGAAGCCTGAAAAACGTTTTGCCATATCAGTATTGCCTTCAGAGCTATATAAGGCTTTCAGGGTATTGGCAATATCCGCAGCAATCAGACAATCGGGTTTAGCTATGCCCGGCGCATCCATAAATTTCTCGGATAAACGCAGACGCCGTTCGCCATTCATGGAGGTCAGATTCATTTCACCCGGCAGGGTGGCAGGCAGCATTAAATGTCCCAGTTTGCCAAATTTAGTGGGATACAGGTCAATTGATGTAATAAACAGTCCGCCTTTTTTAGTTACAGCATCATAGATAATATCCACTATTTTCTCAGTGTTTAATCCGCCGCCAGCCTGAATCAATGCTTCACGCACAATATTACTGCGCTTGATAATGGTAGCCTGATAACGCTGGTCATTTACTGTGGTCAGAACGGAATTACAGCCCCAGACGGTGAGCATTTGACCGTTACCATTAATAATCTCCCTGTCAATATAGGGTGCTGGACGAGGGCCGGGATAGGGAGGACGTGCATAGCCTTCCTGATGCCCACCAAGACGACAGACACCAGTGCCACGCCGTCCCACATTCTGGGTCGCCAGTACCAGATCAACCAGTGCGGACTGGATCTTGTAATTATCATTACCCCAGATAATACCTTTTTCATACATGTGCGCCGTACGCGGTGCATGACCTGAAGCCTTGGGCTTATAGGCCCATTCTGCCGCCTTTTTCAGGTCAGCTTCTGAAACTCCGGTAATCTTGCTGCAGTCAGCCAATGACATTTTATTGGCTTTTAATGCAGCATCAAAACCGCTGGTATGTTGAGCGATAAACTTTTTGTTATGCCAGCCCTGGGCCACCACATAGCTAAGCAAGCCATTAAACAAAGCCGTGTCTGTGCCGGGTTCGATTTGCAGGTGCAGCACCCTGTCTTTTGCGGTTTGTTCACAGATTGCCTGGGTGGTGGTACGACGTGGATCCACGAAAATAAAACGACTGTCTTCAATGGTTTCTTTTGGAAACCATTTTTTTCTTTTTTCCATGGTAGCGCCCTGCAAATTAAGCAAGGCATGATTAAGAAAATAATTGGTCTGAGTTTCATAACAGTTCATACCAATAAACATAATGGTGTCTGCAACTTCGCTGTCCTCATAGCTATTGTTTAATTCACCAATACCCATATCGCGGGTGGCATGACATTCCGAGTTATAGGCAGGCCGGTTATGGATCCGCACCATTTTGGTTTTCAGAGCAGAGAACATATATTTACCTGTTCCCCAGGTGTTTTCAAATCCACCCCCCGAGCCGCCGTGATCAAAGGCATTAAACATGATCTGGTCAGCACCATCATTATCCAGAATACGTTTAGTGACTCCGGCATAGATAGCCAAAGACTGTTTCCAGTCCAGATCCATCCAGTCATCGCCAGTAAAAAAGTGCGGATATTTGAGGCGTTCTTTTGAAGCACCTGTGTCGTTATACATCAGACTTCCCATGGCTCCGCCACGGGTTGAAAAGAGTCCGCTGTTAACCACGCATTGCTTGTCTGGAACGATCATGATGTTATAGGCCTGACCATCTTTGTCCTTGATGGTATTGGTCATGGCTGGTGTCATCGACAATTGTTGCGGACCGACTGATTGGGTGAAATCAATACCCAATGCATTCTGGCTGGCTTCACGTCCACCCTCCTTGTCAACAGGCCATTTATAGGTATGATAGCCACATCCCACAATACAGAAATGACAGGTCATATTAGTTTTTTGTGCATTTACGGGGGGTAATGCAATGCGGTCTTTAATTTTCTGGGTCATTGAATTTTCCTTTGTTCCTCTTGTCTGACATAAAATCTTTCACTGATGGCTGTTAACCGTATCGTTACAATACATTTGCCTGACGACCAAAAATCAAACCATCCACCCCTATTGCCCTGATATCACCGGATACCTTATCGTAAGACAACAGGATACGGGGAAGATTTTCAGTTGCCTGACCGGTTACCATCTTGCCGGTTTTTTCACTGTCAAAAATACTGAAATGACAGCCGCATTTAAACGTGCGTGAAGTACTGTCATATTTGAGGGGACAGCCCATGTGATTACACAAAATACTATAGGCAACAATATCACTGTCAGGCCCAACACCACCAGATACCGGATGCCCCATACGGAGCAACACACAGGGGGATTTGTTATCGGGATAGTTAAAGCTAACGGCTTTATTAACAGGTAATTGACTTGAATTAGTTATTGTGGTTTGCGGGTAATCCAGGTTCATTCCAGTATTCGGCAGCGGATCCTTTTCTTTTGCCAGCACATTGCCCGCAGCACCCATTAACGGGATAGCTGCAGCTGCACCAGAACTTTTTAAAAAATTACGTCGACTTATTTTTGACATGGTTTCTCCTTATTTTCAGAAACGGGAATGGATAGCTTTAAAATCCAGGAATAATATT
>JALUZF010000213.1 GCA_027012135.1 Gammaproteobacteria bacterium | reverse complement strand
TAGTCGTAGTAGTGGATGCAAGAGCCAGCTTTGATGAAGTTTCGGCAGCATGGACAATAAATTGCTCCTGCATTTATTGCATTCCCGCCATCCATGGCGGTTACGCTGCCGAAAAGTCTCCATGGATGGATTCACGACGTCTTCAGCAAAGCCAGCTCCTTCATCTGCTACGGACTTTAAATTTAAAATAAAAAATTCTTTATGACCAGAAGGGTCAGGATAATATGTTAGAAAGTTTATGTTAGAAAGCTATGTAAAAAAAATCCTCAAAGCCAGGGTTTATGAGATTGTAGAAAAGGTGCCGCTGGATGAGGCGGTTAATTTGTCCTTGCGTACCGGGAATCAGATTCTGCTTAAGAGGGAGGATCTGCAGCCGGTGTTTTCCTTTAAACTGCGCGGTGCCTATAACAAGATTGTGCAGTTGACAGATGAGGAGAAAGCTCAGGGTGTGATTGCTGCCTCGGCGGGGAACCATGCTCAGGGGGTGGCTCTGTCGGCCAGTAAGATGGATATTGATGCTCTGATTGTCATGCCTAAAACCACGCCGGATATTAAAGTGACGGCAGTAAAACGGTTGGGTGCGAGGGTGGAGCTGTATGGCAATAGTTATGATGAAGCTTATGAACATGCCCGCAAGCTGGAAGAGGTTCAGGGCTGGACTTTTATTCACCCCTATGATGATCCGGATGTTATTGCCGGTCAGGGTACGGTGGGTATGGAGATTATGCAGCAGTGCAGTACGGTTCCCGAAGCGATATTTGTACCGGTGGGTGGTGGCGGCCTGATTGCCGGTGTGGCCACCTATGTTAAGTACCTTTATCCGCAGATAAAAATCATTGGTGTCGAGCCGGATGATGCCGCTTCCATGTATGAAGCCTTACGGGCGGATGAGCGGGTATTGCTGGATCAGGTGGGTATTTTTGCTGACGGCGTAGCGGTTCGGCAGGTAGGTAAGGAAACTTTCAGAGTGGCGCGGGAATGTGTGGATGAAGTGCTGCTGGTCAGTGCCGATGAGATCTGTGCGGCCATTAAGGATATTTTTGATGATACCCGTACGGTTACTGAACCGGCAGGAGCACTGGCGGTGGCTGGTTTAAAAAAATACATCAGGGAACGGGAGTTACACAATAAAACGCTGGTGGCTATTAACAGCGGTGCCAATATCAATTTTGACCGGCTGCGTCATGTAGCGGAACGGGCAGAGCTGGGTGAAAACCGGGAACTATTGTTCTCGGCGACGATTGATGAACGTCCCGGCAGTTTTCTGAAGTTCTGTAAAATTATTGGTACCCGGGGAATTACCGAGTTTAACTATCGCTATTCCAGTGATAAGGCGGCGCATATTTTTGTGGGTGTTAAGGTGTCCAATGCCGAAGAAGAAAAAGAAGAGCTGTTTAATGTACTGGAAAGCAAGGGCTATCCGGTTATTGATTTAAGTGATAATGAAATAGCCAAGTTGCATTTACGCCATATGGTGGGTGGACATGCCCCGGATATTAAAAATGAACACCTGTACCGTTTTGAATTTCCCGAGCGTCCCGGTGCCTTATTACGTTTTTTAAGAGGTATGGGACAGAACTGGAATATCAGTCTGTTTCATTACCGTAATCACGGTGCCGCATTTGGCCGGGTTCTGGCGGGTATTCAGGTGCCGGACAGTGATCTGGATGAGTTTAATATATATCTGGATGAACTGGGTTATCATTACTGGGATGAAACTCAAAATCCAGCCTATGTGGAATTTCTGGTCTAAAACCTGAACTTTAGTTTAAACTTACTGTTTTTTTAAGTTTTAATAAAAAAACATGTAGGAAATGTCTTGCATTCTGTATTTTTTATTGGCAATATACCCCCTGAAATGTAAGTGCTTCCTGGTCATTTAATATCCTGTTTTATATAGATTAATTCTAAAATTATAGATAAGGTCTCATATAATCTGGTTTGACGATGATTTATAGCAGGTATATTAAACCGGCTTGTAAAAGAAGCGCTAAAAAACAATAAAAACAAACTACATTAAGGGACTTTTCAAATGACTAATTTTCATTTGACTGATAAACGCCGTAAGCGTCTGAATACTAAATTAAGTACGACAAAAAGAGGATTCAAACAGGATCCCATTGTGGTACTGGCCTATGTTGTACTTCTGGGAGTTTTATTAAGCGGGTTTACTTCTTTTGGGTTTTAACCGACAGCCCGTAACAGGAGCCGGGTGTCCCTGTTACTCCGAGGTAAACAAAATAATAATCAGCTTCAATAAAAATACCTTAAACCTTTCTCCGTAACAATAGCATGCAGTGGAATGTCCCAGGGCTGTGCCTGCAGGGTATCCACCTGCTGTAATTCATGAGCAATGCCTACAAACAGAGGATGATGTTTTCGGGTGTGCCTGCTGTTTAGTCCCTGCCGTCTTAAATGACTTAAGGCTCTGTCATAATAGCCGCCGCCCATACCCATTCGATGTCCCTGGGGATCAAAGGCCACTAATGGTGCCAGCACCAGGTCCAGCTGCCATGCGCTTTTCAGGTGTTTTTTCTGATATATCGGTTCCAGAATTCCAAAACTGTTTTTTCTCAGGCGGGTGTTCTTATTATAGGGTGCAAAAGCCATAATACCGTTTTCTCTGGACAGAATAACCGGCAGGTAGCATTTTTTATAATGGCCGTGTATTTTATTAATTAAGGGTGATAAATCGACTTCACCGTCGGCACTCAGGTAAAGGGCGATATGTCTGCTGTAACGGTAAAAGCGGGAATGGATAATGCGCCGGCTAATAATTCTGGAATGCTGATGCTGCTGGATTCGGGACAGATGTCGGCGAGCCTGGCGGATGTTTATACGTAATGATCTGGCTGATTTGTTCAATTCAGTGTATTCAGGTTAAATAAATCAGTCGCAATTATAAATTATAGAAGTTGTCAGGCAGACAGACTGTGGAAATAGTAAGGTGAAAGAACCGCCTGAAAGGTCGTAAACTTTCGCTCTTGAACCTATCGGTTCAAGTGGGGATCTGACTGATAAATCAGGCTTTCTGCTCAATGACTGTATTAAAACAGCCGTAGGCAGGCTTGCACACATTACCAGGAGCAGAACCCCGGGGTAAAAGATTACGGCTCAAGAAGTACCCAGTTGCTAACCAGATCAGGTAGAACTTTCACGCTGTATTAAGTATAACACCATTCTCTAACAGCGCTAAATATTTAGTAACAGAAAACGCTTATGTAGGCTCGATCTGACGGCTTATGTAATCTCGAGCTGACGGCTCTCATTCACAACTTCATCGATTTTTTCGCGCATTTTACGCAGTTGCTTCTGTAAATCAGAATCGTGGGCAGAATGCTGCTGTTGCTGCAGCAGATCGTGAGCCAGGTTCAGGGCGGCCATAACGGCAATTCGGTCACTGCCGATGACTTTGCCGCTGGCACGGATTTCATGCATTTTATCATTCAGCAGAGCTGCGGAGTCTTCCAGACTTTGCTTATGATTAGGTGCACAGGCAATGCGATAGTCTTTTTCCAGTATCTTGACAGTAACGGGTACGGTTTCTTCTTTCATCCATTACTCTCCATGGCTTTAAGACGGTTGATAATAGCCTCAACACGGCTGCGGGCCGTTTCAGTTTTTTCCATCAACCGGGACCGCTCAACCTGCAGAAATTCCTGCTGTGAGCGTAATTGAACATTTTCCTGTTTAAGCTGTTGAATTGTCTCTAATAATACATTAACACTCTCATCCAGGCGTTTTAATTCCAGATCGGTGTCAGAGACATTTGCGTTTTCTACCATAATGTAGATTTACCTGCCTTTCTAATTCTTATTTTATATTGTAGTTATTCAGTATAACTTTGCCCGGGTATTTATAAAAAGATAAATATAAAAACCATCTATTTACCACTTTCATAGAGTATATTAGAGTCCATTAGCATATTGGTCAATGGTTAAAACAATAATCTATAACGGAAACTTCTGCAAGTGAGGTATAATCCTAAATTAATCAGTTGAACCTACTGATTAATTTAGGATAATTCCAGTTTTCCGGTAATAACTGTAAGATATTACCGACATTTAAACCCTATTATTTAAAAACCAGTATGACATACGAGATTAATATTGAACGGGTGCAGAAAAATCTGACCACTCTGGGCAGTGAGGCCTCTCCTTCGGAAGCGCATGGCACATTATGCGGTTTGCTCTGTGGTCGGGCTGATCTTGAATCCCAGGAATGGCTGGCTTTAACTACGACTGAAGCAGAGGCCATTGAACAGGGTGATATTCTTGCTGTCGAGGCGGCTGAATGGTTATCTGAGTTGTTTTTTCATACGGTCGCGGCTTTATCGGATAATAATCTTAATTTTTATCCACTTTTGCCGGATGATGATAGTGAAACGGTTCAGTTAGAAGCCATTGCCCAGTGGGCGCAGGGGTTTTTAATGGGGCTAAGTCTGGCCGGAATAGAAAAGTTTACTGATTATCCTGAAGAAGTTAGTGAATTTGTTGAAGCCATGACCTCTATTTCTTCGGCAGATGATTATGATCTGGCCGGTGATGACAGTGATGAAGAGGCCATTACCGAACTGCTGGAATTTATTCGCATTGGTGTGTTGCTGGTAAATGAAGAAATGAATCCTCTGCGCGTGCCAGTGGATATTCCAGAGGATCAGACTTTACATTAAATCTGATTTATTCAGGTTAAACAGGCTATATATGATAGACACTAAAGAATTTGCACGGCGCAGAAAACATTTAATGCAGGATATGGGCAAAGACAGTATTGCTATTCTGCCCACGGCACTGGAACAGACCCGTAACCGTGACGTCACCTACCCCTTTCGACCCGACAGCGATTTTCTCTACCTGACCGGTTTCTGGGAACCGGAAGCGGTGCTGGTGCTGATCCCCGGTCGTGAGCATGGTGAATATGTACTGTTCTGCCGGGAAAAAGATGAGACTCAGGAAATCTGGCACGGCCGTCGTTATGGCCAGGAAGGTGTCATTGAACATTTTGCTGCCGATGATTCATTCCCCATTTCCGATATTGATGAGATCCTGCCCGGACTGATGGAAAACAAAAACCGGGTGTTTTACACCATGGGGATCCATAGTGATTTTGACCAGCGTCTGACCGGCTGGGTTAATCAGCTTAAGCAGAAAGTTCGCATGGGCGTTAATGCTCCTGGGGAATTTGTTGCGCTGGATCATGCTTTGCATGAAATGCGATTGTACAAATCGGCGACTGAAATTAAAATGATGAAGAAAGCGACTAAAATATCCTGTGCAGCACACCGGCGCATGATGCAGGCCTGTCGTCCCGGTATGTATGAATATCAGCTGGAAGCTGAATTTATATATGAAACCCTGTCCCAGGGCTGTCGGTCACAGGCCTACCCCGCTATTGTCGGCAGTGGCAAAAACGGCTGTATTTTACATTACACTGAAAACAGTGAGCCTTTAAAAGACGGTGATCTGGTGCTGATTGATGCCGGTGGGGAATATCAGGGCTACGCTGCTGATATTACCCGTACCTTTCCAGTTAACGGCTGTTTCAGTGCAGAGCAGAAAGCACTGTATGAACTGGTACTGGAAGCGCAGGCTGCGGCTATTGAACAGGTTTATCCCGGCAACCACTGGAATGCGCCCCATGAAGCCGCTGTAAAGGTGATTACCCGGGGGCTGGTTAAACTGGGACTGCTTAAAGGCCGGGTTGACAGGCTGATCAAAGATGAAGCTTATAAACAGTTTTACATGCACCGTACCGGACACTGGCTGGGGCTGGATGTGCATGATGTGGGTGATTATAAAATTGATAATGAATGGCGTATGCTGGAAAACGGCATGGTGCTGACCATAGAACCGGGTATTTATACTGGCAATAACCGGAAAATACCTAAAAAGTGGCGTAATATTGGTATTCGTATCGAAGACGATGTGCGGGTAACCCGTAATGGTTATGAAGTCTTAACCGCTGCCGCCCCTAAAAGTGTGGCAGAAATAGAAGCCATTATGGCCTGTTCAAAATCAGTACAGGCCCGGGCAAAAGCAAAAGCAAAAGCAAAAGCTGCGGTAGGGAAAAAGGCAGTTAAAAAAATTGCCTCCAGGAAAACAGCAGTCAAGAAAACAGTCAAAAAAGCACTGAAGAAAGCCGTAAAGAAAAAAACGGTAAAAAAACAGGTGAAAAAGAAGGCAGCTTCAACAGGCAGAAAAAAAGCGAGTAGAAAAAAATCGTAATTATTTAGAATAATATGGAAAATTACGTAGACTACCTGCAGTCAGTTACGATCAAACAGGCTAAATCATTATAAATCTTTAAGATAAGGCAAGCTAATAGCAAATGAGTAAACAGACAGTAAAGTATTTTGATATTGTTATTGTCGGCGGCGGTATGGCCGGAGCGACTATGGCACTGGCGCTGGCACCACTGCAGTTGAATATTGCCATTATTGAAGCCCACCCTTATCAGGAGCAGCAGACCCAGCCCAGTTTTGATGATCGCTGCCTGGCTCTGTCCTGGAGTTCCAGGCAGATTTATGCCGCCATGGGATTGTGGGATCAGCTGACACAAACCGATAGCGATAAAGATAATGACAATTATGCGGCCATAAAACACATACATGTGTCCGACCGCGGCCATTTTGGTGCAGTTCGTCTCAGCCACCAGGAAGAAGCTGTGCCGGCGCTGGGCTATGTGGTTGAAAGCCGGGTGATTGGTGAAGTGCTGCTGGCTCAGCTAAAACAGTATAAAAATATTCATATTTACAATCCTGCCCGGGTAGAGCAGGTGGATAATCAGAGCCATGCAGACAAAGTCAGTCTGACCATTAAAGTGGGTAAAAAAACGCAGCACCTGAACAGTGCCTTGCTGATTATCGCGGATGGTGTTAATTCCCGCACCCGTGAATCTCTGGGGATCCGTGTCAATCAGCAGTCCTATGCCCAGACGGCCATTATTGCCAATATAGAAACCGAGCTGCCGCATCAGAATGTGGCCTACGAGCGTTTTACTGACTCTGGTCCTCTGGCGGTGCTGCCTTTATCCAGAAACCGCTGCTCTCTGGTCTGGACGGCAGAGGATCATCAGGTAAAGGATATTATGGCCTGGGATAATAAACAGTTTGGAGAGGCTTTGCAGGATCGCTTTGGTTTTCGTCTGGGGGCAATTACCCGGGTGGGTAAACGCTCGGCCTATCCGCTGGTCTTAATGACCGTGGATAACCGAACCCTGCAAGGTCAGCCCCGTATCGCTCTGATAGGCAATGCCGCCCATGGTATCCATCCGGTTGCCGGTCAGGGGTTTAATCTGGGCTTAAGAGACATCGCAGCCCTGGCAGAATTAATTGCAGCCGATATGCAACTGTACAAATCACCCGATCCCGGAGACAGTCAGTTGTTAAGCAATTACTGGCAATGGCGTCAGGCGGATATCCGCCAGGTTACCACCATAACCAATGGTCTGATTAAACTGTTTTCCAATAATTCAATGGTATTAACAGCGCTTAGAGATAGCGGTTTATTATTAACGGATATTATTGCCCCTTTACGACATATGATAGCAGCAGAAGCAATGGGTAAGGGCGTATTACAGGGGCGGTTGAGCAAAATGGCAGTGGGACAATCGCTGGATTAAATTTTTTACTGTTTTACCAAGTAAGACTAACGACTAAAATACTGGACAGGCGCTGGATAAACTATGCAAAAATCAGCAGTACAACATTATGATCTGATCATTATCGGCGGCGGCATGGTGGGGGCGACCCTGGCCTGTGCCCTGGGCGACAGTGCCCTGAAAATAGCGATTATTGAAGCACATCAGGCGGATTATAACTGGCCTGACGGCAGTCACGATATCCGGGTCAGTGCTTTAACCCATGCCAGTCAGCATATTTTTGAAAATATCGGTGCCTGGCAGAGTATGTACAAAGACGGTGTCTGTGCCTATGACCAGATGCATGTCTGGGATGCTACCGGCCATGGAGAGATCCATTTTAACAGTATTGACATCGGCCAGATGAACCTGGGTCATATTGTGGAAAACCGGATTATTCAAAAAGCGGTGCAGACCCGTCTGGCTGATTTCGATAATATTGATTTATTGATGCCGCTTAAAGTGGCTGATCTACAGATAAATACTCAACAAACTAATACTCAGCAAAAAGCGGGTGTCCAGCTGATCACAGAAGACGGACAGAGCTTCAGCGCTGATCTGCTGGTGGGGGCTGACGGTGCCAATTCCTGGGTCAGGCAGCAGGCCGGTATTTCTCTGAGTACCTGGGCTTATCACCAGACCGCAGTTGTGTGTAATGTAACTACATCCGAACCCCATCAAAATGCCTGCTGGCAGCAGTTTATGCCCGAGGGACCGCTGGCTTTCCTGCCTTTATGTGATGACTCTTCTGCTGAAACCATCAGTTCCATTGTCTGGTCCACTGCAGAAGATAAGGCACAGGCTTTACTGAATATGAATGAGCAGCAGTTCAACCAGGAGCTGCAACTGGCTTTCGGCAGCACCCTGGGTCGGATACAACTCAATTCAGAGCGCGGCGCTTTTCCCCTGCGGCTGCGCCATGCCAGGCAGTATGCACAGGAACACCTGGCCCTGATTGGTGATGCCGCGCATACTGTGCATCCTCTGGCCGGACAGGGCGTCAATCTGGGGCTGCTGGATGCGGTGGTACTGGCAGAAGAAATTCAACGGGCACTGCAGCAGCATCGGGCTATTGGCGGCATCCAGGCATTGAGACGTTTTGAGCGTCGCCGTAAAGCAGATAATATTGCCATGCTGGCCGCTATGGATGGGTTTAAGCGTTTATTCAGTAATGATATTACACCTTTGAAAGTCCTGCGTAATGCCGGACTGGGACTGGCAGATAAAATTCAGCCCTTAAAACAGAGCATGATAAAACGTGCTATGGGACTGGCGGGTACGGGCATCAATGATGATTTACCTAAACTGGCACGCCCTGCCCTATAATTAAAGTTTATAACAATAACAATAATAATAATGACTAATAGAAGTTATCGTTTACTGGTAGGCAGCCTGTTGCTGATTTTTCTCTACTTTGATATGCATAAGGGGGTTTATGTTTTGATCCTGCTGATGTTCCTGGAGGGTGTCAGTAATTATCTACTGCCTGATTTTGTGAATCGCTTTATGCATGGAGTCTCTGGCCAGACAGACAATCTGGCACCGGTAAATAAGCAGTCACGTTTTGCCTTTTCTGCTGAGCGGGCCTGGCGCCTTCTGGTCAGTCTGCTGCTGACTTTTTCTTATATTTTATTTAATCAGAACTTTACATTTCTGCCGGCAACAATGGCTGATGAATGTTCATATATCAGCTGGTTTTTTCCGTGGTTTATGGGATTTGCAATTTTTGGTGCTGGTGTCAGTGCTATCTGCCCCTCACTACTCCTGGTCAAATGGGCAGGTTTTAAGTAAATGGACAGAACAATACAGGCCTCTGATAATAAAAGCCGGCAGGCAATGGAAGGGCGGTACAATTTTGTGCTGCCGATGCGTATTACCGGTATGGTTTTCTGGGGGCTGGTACTGGTTGGGTTAATTATTACTGTTTTCCTGTTGCAGGGTAAGGAAAAAGAATTACAGACTCGTTATCAGACTAATACTATTTTACTGGCTAACTCTATGCAGATGCAGCTGGAAAAAGCTCAGTCTGTGGATGCCATTAAAAAAATCCTGTCCAGAGAATTTCCCCGTTACCAGAAACAGTATGCTGTTGTTGCAGTTGAACTTAAATCCGGTAAAAATATTATCCGGCAGGGTTCTATTCCAACTGATAGCATTTCTTATGTGCAAAATTTTCTGGTGCATGGTCCCGCCGCTGATAATAATCAGAATAAAGATAGTTCTTTCCATAAGCAGTTTAGTCTGATTGCTTACTATCCCGATTTAAAGGTTCAGGTCATTGCTGAGCGCAAGGATATGCTGCTGACCATTGTAGGCCTGATTTTTATTTTCGGCCTGTTATTACAGAGTATTCTGCGGCATATGCTGACCAGACCATTTCGAAAATTACTGGACTCGGCACAGAAATTTGCCAGGGGAGATACCTCGGTACGCTTTGACGAATCGACTTCCGATGAGTTTGGTTTTTTATCCCGTTTTATTAATAAAGCTCTTGATGCTATTGGACAGCAGCAACGTGAGGTACATCGGGCACTGGCAAGAGCCAAACAATCGGAGCTGGCCCTGTTTAAGGAAAAAGAACTGGCTGAAGTCACCCTGTTTTCCATTACCGATGCAGTTATCACAACGGATGATAAAGCCAGAATAAATTTTATGAATCCAGTAGCTGAAACTCTTCTGGGCTGGGATAAGCAGGAAGCAAAAGGCAGGCTCATCTGTGAGATTTTTCAGCTGGTGGATGAGGAAAATTGCAGGGCCATTGAAAATCCGCTGGAACGCTTATTAAGCAATAAACAGATTGTTGAACAGAAAGTGGATACCGCACTGAAAGATCGTAATGGCAATTTAATCAGTGTGGAATTATCAGTGGCCCCCATGAAAAGCCAGGACGATCAGGTTATCGGTGGTGTTATTGTCTTTCAGGATATCAGTGAATCTCGCCGCATGAGCCGGCAGCTTTCCTGGCAGGCCAGCCATGATGAACTAACGGAACTGTTTAACCGCCGGGTTTTTGAAAAGCGTCTTGAAGAATTACTTAATGATGCCTGGGATGAAGATAATGAACATGTTCTGTGCTACCTGGATCTAGACCAGTTTAAAGTGGTTAATGACACCTTTGGTCATATGGCCGGTGATGAACTGCTGCGGCAGTTATCCATAGAACTGTCAAACAGTATTCGGGAGTCGGATTTGCTGGCGCGACTGGGTGGTGATGAATTTGGCATTCTGCTGGAAAACTGTGAATTGCAACAGGCAGAAAAGCTGGCTGAGACTATCCGTAAAAATATCAAGAATTACCGCTTTGTATGGGAAAAACGGGTCTTTGAAGTGGGCGTCAGTATTGGTGTAGTGGCTATTAATAAAACCAGTAAAAAGGTTTCTGATATTCTCAGTGCAGCCGATCTGGCCTGTTATGCGGCCAAGGACAGCGGCAGAAACCGCATCCATGTTTATAAGCCGACAGATGAAGAGCTGGCTAAACGACATAGTGAAATGCATTATGTTATGCGTATTAATAACGCTCTGAAAGAAGATGCATTTATATTATTCAAACAACCGGTGGTATCATTATTTGATAAAGAAAAACTGTCCATGCACTGGGAAGTGCTGGTGCGTATGAAAAATGATCAGGGTGATATGGTGACACCGGATGCTTTTATCCCGGCAGCAGAACGTTATAATCTGATGTCTAAAATTGATCGCATGGTGATAGAAAAAACCTTTGCAGCCATGTCCCGGGGTGAATTTTTCAGAAAAGGCTATGAACATAGGGTGGTAGGTATTAATCTGTCTGGTGATTCATTAAACGACCGTTTCCTGGAGTACATTCAGCAGCAGGCTAAAAAATATAAAATAAAATTTAATGAACTATGCCTGGAAATTACCGAAACCATTGCTATTGCTAATTTAAGCACTGCCAATCATTTTATGGATGAACTGAAAATCCTCGGCTGTCAGTTTGCCCTGGATGATTTTGGCAGCGGCCTGAGTTCTTTCGGTTACTTAAAACACCTTCCCGTTGATTTTCTGAAAATTGACGGCAGCTTTGTCAGAGATATAGCCAGCGATGACATTGACCGGGCCATGGTAGAGTCCATTAACCAGATTGGTCATACCATGGGCCTGCGTACGATTGCTGAATGGGTGGAGGATAAGGAAACCCTGCTGGAACTGAAAAAAATGGGCGTGGATTATTCCCAGGGTTTTTATACCGGCAGGCCGGAACCATTGCAATTTTAATCAAATAAGGCTTTTATCCAAATAGCAAAGAGGGCTGATCGCATTAATACAGCGGCTGTTTAAGATCAATCCCTATCGCTGGGTCGCTCAAAATTTGTTATGTGATATTTGCTACGCCCTTACATTTTGGGAAGTCTGAACACCTCCAAAACTCCTTACCGACATTCTGCCCTATACTGGTTTTCCTCAACACCATTTGAACTACCACAGTTGGGACAGTTCGGAGTATTATATTTTCCTTTTTCGGCAACGATAGTTTTTACATGTCTAATATGGTCACGGTTTGTTAAATGACGGACAAAGTTATTTTGTTCGTAATTTCTATTACTTGAGATTCAGTTAGTACTTGTGTTGTTTTTGATTTTATATACTTTGCGCAACCCCCAGCGAAGGTAATATTTTCAGGGATTTCTGTTTTGAATTTTAAATACCATAAATGAATATTTCTCCTATAACAAAAAACGCAACATAAAGTACGAAATAAATTAAATATTTTAAAAAAAGGAAAAAGCCTCTTTTTGCACCTCTCGTATCAAAGGCGTAATAGAGTAGACTGATAGTTGTGAATATTGCTGCAAATACAATAAAACCCGTTGAAACGGGTTTTCCAGCTTTTTCTGAATCTTTTATTAACCAATAAATAGCAATAATTGATAAAAATAAACTACCTATGGCATCTGGTATTAGCTGTGAAGTGCCTTCAGGAAAAAAAGATACTGCTATTAAACCATGCGCCAGACCAAAAACTATGACCATGCCTAAAATTCTTAATTTGTATGTTTTTTTATCAGTAATTTCTTGTTCCATAGTTTTCTCTTTTATTAATTCTAAAGTTTTTCTTGCGGCCTGCCTTTTAGGCCGTAAGAAAAAATGGTCAGCGTTAGTTTACCTGTTATAATTTACGAGAAACTCTTTAGGCAAGATAGACTCAGGTTCTGTTTTAAAAAACATAGATGTTGCCCCAACGCCTTTAGTGCCTTTATAATAATTAGCAACTGCAAAAGCTGGTCCGTTTTTATATTCAAGAATAGCAATAATATAGCAAGATTTATTACCAAGTGCTTTAGTGCTTAGAATTGAAGCTGATGTTATTTGGCCAAAAAATTGCTCAATTTGCCCTAAGCTTTGTGCCTGACATAATGATCTAGTGTCTTTTTCTAATGGGCCATTCTTTAAAATTCTAGCCATAAAAGCAGCATTCCCCTTTTTTTTGTAAACACTAACTGCTTCATTAAATTGAGTTTCTGCTTCATCGCAAATGTTACTAGCCACAACTGAATTAGTAAAAAGTATTGCGATAAATGCGAGTATGTATTTTTTCATATTTTTTCCTTTTAACGGCAAACGTACCGCTTTTGCAGGTCCAAGTTAACGTATTCGTTAGCCTTTTTTGGCGTTAAGAACTCTAAGCCAATCAGCAGCAGAATATTCAACGGTACATGGAAAATCAATTTTTAACCGCAAATGATTTTGGCTCACTAAAGTCTTAAGTGGCCTTTCGGTTAAAAATAAATTGCAACATCCTATAGCAGCTTCGGCATGATGAAAGTCCAGAAGGTCATTGCCTGTAAGTTGGCGTTTTTGGTTCCATCTTACTGCCGCATAACAAGAAGCGTTAATATGCAGTGTTCGAACTGATTCGTTAAGATGACTATCGCCAGCCGTAACTGACGCATTTGTAGTGAGCGCAGCGAATGAAAAATGCGTCCGAATTTACGGTCTTGTTGGACGAACCACTATTGCAGAGAAAAGCCGTTCGTCATTCTTTTTTTTAATTGGGTGTAACCTCATTAATTACCACTTATAGGAATAAGCAGGTAAATTGTGATCTCTTCAAATAACAGAGGTTACAATCCAATAAAAACACCAAATAACAAAGAATTAAAGCAAAAATACGACTTACACTGCAAACATTTAAAACTCAAGGGCTTACAACCCAAAACAATTGATGCCTATGCCCGTGCCATTCGTCGTATTGGGGCATATTTTAACGGCAATCTGGATGAGCTGACTGAAACTCAGCTGAAGTTTTTATTTTATGGATGTCCTTTAATATACGCTGCTGAAGAGCCCTGGATGGATTGTTTTTCCTCTTTTCTCAAAGAGGTAAGGTATACATCCTGTTGTGTTGCTGCTGCAACCCTGATCTGTAATTAAGGCCGTAAATTCTCGTTTAAAATCGTCTGTAAAAGGTTTTCTGAATGGGGTCTCTTTTGTCATATTTTATCTCGCTATGTAATTTTTTATGCTTAACAATGTGTACGGAAATATTAGACGTGTATGGAAATATTAGACTCATAATAATTTATCAAACCGACACTGACCAAAGACATCACTATTTTCATATATTGCTACAATTAAGCGTAGAATTAACTGTGATAGTTATCACAAATTTTCACATATTACCTTATAAACACAACTATATATAATTATACTGTAAAATAAGCTGATTTATAAATACAAAACTGGAGAGCAGGCAAACCTCCATTCCTGATGTGCAGAGCATGTTCTATTTTGGACAAAATCTCACTCATTAAAGTGAAGATCAATTGCTTATGAAAGTTTATCTTTTTATATTTTCAACGACTCACTATTAAAATATTGGGATTACTTGGCTTTTAATTTATATCTCTATAATAATAGAATAGCCTCAGTATTTTTAATTTTAAAATGAATTAAATGATTAAATCCAAAATATGTTTATCCCTTTTTTTATTCAGTCTGACAGTATTACCTAACTTGTCTTACTCTTTACTTATACATAGAGTTAACTGTGGTAACAGTGGTGAATTAAAAGGAGATGCCAATATAGTTCTTGGTATATCTGTAAAAAATCACTGCAATATGTTATCTGCAAGGGTTTCTTCTTGGGCTGGAGGTTGGCTTGATTCTGGGGGAAGAAAATACCTTCATTATTCTTGTAAAAAATCTAATGGTAACAATGCATATTCTGGGGTTTGTTATTCTTTTAAAATTAATAATTGTCCCGCCAATGAAATTATTGTTAATGGTTTATGTAAACGTCCTGATAATAATTGTATTACTATTACGGGAAATAATTGTGTTACTGCAAAAATCAGAGGTTCATCTGTTTGCAATAATACCCAGGAAGGAAACCCCTGTGATGCCTCAACCGGTAATAAATACCAGCGTGAAGTTGACTACCGTTCCAGCACCTTAAACTTTGTCCGTTATTATAACAGCCTGTTTGATACTCAAAACGTTTTAGGCAAACAATGGACCCATAGCTACCTGGGTTCACTGACCATAGGCAATAGCATAAAAGTCAACCGTCCCGATGGCAAAGTACTGGAGTTTAGCAATAATAACAGTCAGTGGCTCAGCGATGCCGATATCACCGATACCTTAACACAGTCCGCTTCCCAGTGGATATATACAACTGCAGATGATACCACCGAGACTTATAACTCCGACGGTCGGTTACTAACCACCCAGACACGGGATGGCCGACTTACCCGGTACATTTATGATAGTGATAATTTTCTGCAACAGGTTGTCGGTCCTTATGGACGAAGCCTGTACTTTAACTACGATACTAATAAGCACCTTATAACTGTCACTACTGCGGACAATACTCAAATAAGTTATACCTATGATAATCTCACCAACAATCTGATATCTGTGACCTATCCGGATAATACCAGCAAGACTTATCATTATGATAATACGGCATTTCCTTCTCACCTGACCGGTATTGACGATGAAAATGGTAACCGCTATGCTACCTGGACTTATGACAATAAAGGTCTGGCTATTTCAAGTGAACATGCTAATGGAGCAGAAAAAATTAAACTGAGCTATAACCCGGATGAAACTACCACCGTGACCGATGCGCTGGGGCGAATAAAAATCTATACCTTTGAAAACCACTTTGGCCTGCGTAAACCCAAAACAATTGAATTTCAGTATAACGATGGCCAGAAAGCAGTTACCAAACGCAAAAACTATACCTATTACCCTGAAAATGGCTGGCTCAAGGAAGTCACAGATTATAAGGGCAACACCACCTATTACGAATACAATCGCCGAGGTTTAATCACCCTGGAAACCCGAGCCGTCGGCACCCCCGAAGAATATATAATAAGCACTACCTGGCATCAAAATTTTCGCCTTCCGGCCAGTCGTACCTGGCCCGGACACACACAAACCTACACCTATAATGCACAGGGTCAGCTACTGAGCGTAACGACCACTGCGACACCATAATATGATAAAGACCAGCAAATACCCCCTTAGCGTACTGATACTGTTATTGAGTCTGTTGCTGAGCACTCAGGCCAATGCCCTGTCACGCAGCACAAATTATCATTGGTACGACAGTGGTCCTCAACAGGGATTATTACAAAGTATTGATGGACCGCGTACCGATGTTCAGGACATCACAACCCTGGACTATGACTCACAGGGTAATTTAAAGCGGCTTACCAATGCACTGGGCCATATGACTGAAATTACCACTCATGATACCAGCGGACGGCCTCTGGAAATTATTGATGCCAATGGCCTGCACACAACATTAAGCTATGACCCGCGGGGACGGTTACTGCAAACCAGGATCTATACAGATAGCACCACCAGTGATATTCGTACTACCACCTACCGTTATACTCCGGCCGGAGACCTGGCACAAATAATACTGCCTACGGGTGATACCCTGAACTACACCTGGGACGATGCCCGCCGACTGATACAGCTTGCTGATGCACAGGACAATCGTATTGTTTATGATGTGGATTTAATGGGTAATATCCTGTCCCGAACCCTGTACAACAATGTCGGTACCCTGGTACAGCAGCACAATGCACTCTACAATCAGCTCGGTCAGCTGTTTCAAAGTATAGGTGCCAGCCAGCAGGTGAGCGAATATCAATACGATGCCAATGGCAACAACACTCAGATACTGGACCCGCTGGGCAATGCCACCCGAAGGGCTTTTGACCCTCTGAACCGTCTGAAGCAGATCATAGATCCCCACGGCGGCAATACCGCATTGAGCTATGACAATGCCGGTAATTTAAATCAAATCACCGATCCCAATGGTCACACCACCACCTATAGCTATGACGGCCTGGGCAATCTGACCCGGATAAGCAGCCCCGATACCGGTATCACTACCTATGAGACTTACGACAGCGCAGGCAATGTACTGCAGCAGCACGATGCCAGAGGTGTTATTACATCTTATCAATACGATGCCCTGAACCGTCTGACCACCATCAACACTCCCGACAGCCATGACCGCATCCATTACTTTTACGATGGCAGTCACTACCCCTCAAACCTCCCCGAGCCGCCTAATCACGCCCCGATTGGACGACGAACCGCAATGCAGGACAGCAACGGCAGCAGCTACTGGTACTACAATGCCCAGGGCGATATTATCCAGAGTACCCGGCAGGCCAGTAATGGAACCATCTGGACGAACACCTGGCAATACCATAACCGTACCGGCCTGCTGACTCGCAGCACCCGCAGTGACGGACTGGTTCTGAATTACCAGTATAACACTAATGGACAGCTTAATCGGATAGACCTGCAGGCCAATGGTCTGAGCCAGACCCTGGTCAGCAATATCCAGTACCAGCCCTTTGCTGGTATTAAAGCCCTGGATTATGGCAATGGCCTGAGACTGAGTCGGGACTTTGACCTGGACGGCCGACTGAGTCAACAACAGGTTAGCGGCAATGACCGTCTGCAGGATTTAAGCTGGGACTATAATCCGAACAGCAGTGTCCAGAACCTGAACAATCTGCTTAATAGTACATTGAGTCAGAACTTTGCCTATGATGAACTGGACCGGCTTACCGAGGCTCAAAGCAACGGCAGTGCCTATACCTATCTGGGCTTTAACTACGATGCCAACAGTAACCGGGTGCAGCAGGATGCTGATAACCAGCGCACCGATTACCTTATCAACACCAGCAGTAATCACCTGCAGGGTAGCAGCGGTGCCCTGATACAGGACATGCAATACGATGCACGGGGCAATCTTATCCGGAAAGACCAGAACGGAGTGAGCTGGCAGTACCAGTATAATGACCATAATCGCCTGACCCAGCTAAGTAAAAATGGCCAGTGGCTGGCCCGATACCAGTATAACGGCCTGGGACAGCGCATTGAGAAAAGCCTCTCAGACGGCAGTCTGACATACTACCTGTACAACCCCTCAGGTCAGCTTATCAGTGAGGCAGACAGCAGTGGCCACATTACCCGACAGCTCATCTGGCTGGACGGTGAGCCGCTGGCTCTGACTGAGGAAAGTCAACAGATGCCGTTTGAGCGGATACTGGACAACCGTTCCAGACATGTCAGCTACACCGGACAATGGCAGGCATCTACAGCCATTGCCGGTTACACCGGCAGTGATTACCAGTACCATGCATCACAAAGCCAGTCAGATACAGCCCGGATAATTGACAATGACTCGGCTGATTTCAGTACCACCGGTCAATGGACATCATCCACTGCGGTCACTGGTTACCAGGGAGCTGATTATGTGCATCATTATGCCAATGGTGTGTCACCACAGGCTGCCCTGTATGACAACAGCTCCGGTCAGAGTACCGGCAACTGGCCCGCCTCGACATCGGTTTCGGGTTATCAGGGGCATAACTATCAGTATCACAGAGCGGGTCAGGGGGATAATCACTTCAGCTGGTCAATTCCTGCAGAGCCTCGTTCCTATAATGTCTATACCCGCTGGACCAGCCACCCTAACAGGGCCACCAATGCACCCTATACCATTACTCATGCCAGCGGAAGCACCACCGTACGGGTTAATCAGCAGCAAAACGGCGGAACCTGGCATCTGCTGGGCACCTTTACACTGGATAATAACAGCCGGGTGACCCTGACTGACCAGGCTGATGGTTATGTTATTGCCGACGCTATTGCTCTGCAAAACCAGGATACAGCCAATGGCAATACCGCCACCTGGTCTGCACTGGTGGATACCGCCGGTACTTATGAACTGCAGGCCCGCTGGAGTGCCCATCCCAACCGGGCTACAGATGCCCCCTATACCATCAGCCATGCCCACGGCACCACTACGGTGCGACTTAATCAGCAAACCCGTGGGGGGTAATGGGTAGTATTAGGCCGCTATCCGCTCACTCCTCAAAGTACAGTCACTTTAGGCAGTCAGGCCAATGGCTATGTCATTGCCGATGCCCTGCGCATTGTCAGTAGCGGCACTGGTAATTTACGGCAAAAGGTTTATTATTATCATAATGATCATCTGGGGACACCCCAACAGATAACAGACCAGAACCAGAAGATTGTATGGGCGGCGAATTATAAGCCGTTTGGACAGGCCGTTATAACAACAGAGGATATTACCAGTAATCTGCGATTTGCAGGACAATATTATGATTGGGAATCGGGGCTGCATTACAACTACCATCGGTATTATGACCCATCTTTAGGGAGATATATCACTTCCGATCCCATTGGATTAGAGGGTGGGTTGAATACCTATGCTTATGTTGGCAGTAATCCATTAAAGTGGACTGACCCTCTTGGTCTTGATTATGGTTTTGGTGTAGATCCAAATGCTGCTGGAGGCAATGGACATACAACACTTTATTATCAAGACCCTACGGGTAATTGGAATTCTTATGATCAAGGAGCTAGAGGAGATACATCCTCAGGAGGAAACTCAGGTTTCTTAGGTGGCTCTGATGCCGATGCAGGAGTAAGGATATCAC
>JALUZF010000212.1 GCA_027012135.1 Gammaproteobacteria bacterium | reverse complement strand
CACCGCCCGTTGCATTGGCGGTAACATTGACGGTACTTCCCGTAGCAGAACTGCCGGAAACGGCATTAGTTACGCTCACCACACCACCATTGCCGGCCTGTCCACTGTCTGAACCACCTCCGGCACCGCCGGTGGTGCTTTCTGTCAGAGTTAAGGTTCCGGCACCACTGCCGCTGACGGAATTCACCAGAGCACCATTGGCACCCTGACCACCATCCGCACCATCATAACCATAACCGCCGGCTCCACCGGTTGAGCTGGCTGTGACTGTGGTACTGCCAGTACCGCTATTACTGCCTGACGCTGTAGCACTGGCCACACCACCAGCACCGGCCGTCTCCCCAGTTCCACGTCCGTTGCCGCCCAGACCGCCTGTAGCGGTGGCACTCGCCTGAACATACTGGCTACCCGAGCTATTGCTTCGAGTGGCTTCTGCAGTTGAATCCGCATCACCACCATCGCCGCCACTGCCTACACCATCATTAATATTGCCGCCTCGTCCGCCATGGGCATTGTCAGCAGCCCAACTATAATTCTCACCGGCCGCTGTACTGGTACTGCTGCTGTCTGCATCACCACCCTGTCCACCTACGGCACCGGCAAGCGCATTATAAACGGTTCCTCCAGCTCCACCCCAGACATTACCATCCGCACTCACCCAGGTGCCGGTATTAGCAGCATTGGTACTCTCAGCAGAAGCACTGCCCGTGGCAGAACCACCGGCTCCACCACTGGCACTGCCATAACTATAGCCACCAGTTCCACCGGTGACATTGGAACGCCCTGAAGCAGCATAGTTACTAATGGAAACCGTGCTGCTGTTAAGCGCTGAGGCTGTACCAGTGGCATTACCGCCAGCACCGCCGCTGGCACCCTTAATCGTACCATTTCCACCATTACCACCGCTGCCACCGGTCGCGGTGACATTGGCATCCGCTCGTCCGGCACTGTTAGTTACAATGCTGCTCGCATCGGCATCACCACCGGCACTGGCCGTACCGCTGGTATCATATCGATAACCACCGGCACCACCCGTAGCATGGGTATTAACCTGTACATACGAAGAATCTGTTTCATTTCGGTCAACCTCAGAGCTGGCATCTCC
Source organism: Gammaproteobacteria bacterium (assembly GCA_027012135.1). Taxonomy (GTDB): domain Bacteria; phylum Pseudomonadota; class Gammaproteobacteria; order GRL18; family GRL18; genus JANELJ01. The sequence goes on along the minus strand of JALUZF010000212.1, from coordinate 612 downwards.
GGCAGTGCCATTCGTGCCACTGTAAACACTACCGGCAGCACCCCCAGCCGCATTCTGAGTCAGGGTCAGAGAGCCGGATGTTGAACCTGTAACGGCATCTGTTAAGCTTACACCAGATCCATTCCCAGCATTGCCGGTGGAACTGGCACTACCGCCATTACCTCCAGTTACATTAGCAGTCACTGTGACCGCACCACTCATTGCTGAAGTACCACTCACGGTACCCAGCATTGCACTGCCACCATTACCGGCATTTCCACCGTAATAATTACTGCCTCCTGTACCACCATATACAGTTGCCGATGAATCTACTGTGCCAGAACCGCTATTATTAACAATTGATGATGCTACGGCATCACCTCCATCTCCGCTATTTCCGGAGCTCCCGGCAACACCTGCACCTGCCGCTGAACCCCCAGCACCGCCGGCACCACCCGTCCCTCCATTAGCTGTTGCATAAGCTGATCCATTACCTGAACTTAGTGTTGTACCTGCCGTTGCATCTGCATCACCGCCATTAGCACCAGCACCACCATTACCACCATCAGCATTACTATCGCTATCTGGCCCATCGACACCAGCACCACCTGAACCACCTGTTCCACCTCTACC
>JALUZF010000211.1 GCA_027012135.1 Gammaproteobacteria bacterium | reverse complement strand
TGCACATCAAAGGATATCGCACTATCCCTGATGAACTGTTTTATTACATAACATTTTTAACCCGAGCGCTACCCCTTAGGAGCGCAAAAACCTTTATTGAGTTACTAATGGGCAGTTTATTAACTCAATCAGGCTTTGTAACCAGTGCCATCTGGATACTGGACATGGCCAGGCAATGGCCCTGTTATTATAAATGGCTTGAAACCGGCCAGTGGTCTTATCTTAAACTGATGAGACAGTGGACGGCCCTGTTTTTAAAACTGTTTGGGGGTAGTCCGGTTTATCTGGCCATTGATGACTCTATCGTGCTGCGTCATTCCAAAAAAGCACCCATGAGTCAGATACACCACCAGCATGGTAATAAAACCAATCTGTCCCAGTATGTCAGGGGACAATGTTGGGTGGCACTGGCCGCAATTGTTAAGCGTTCTGGCAGTCATACGGCTTTGCCTCTGTTATTACGCTTAACACCACAGGCTGGTAACAGTGGTAAGCTGGTTATTGCCCGAAGTCTTATCCGGGCATTGCTGGAACAGCTAAAAGATAAAGCTGTCACTGTATTAGTGGACAGCTGGTATATGCGCCGTTCTTTTATTGAACCGGTACAGGCTTATAATATGACCATTATAGGTCAGGTACCGCACAGCGGTGGCTAAAGCCCGCTTTCTTAAAGGTCAGTATGTACGCTTTGTCTGGTGTGAGTTTGAAGACTCTAAAGGGAAAAGAAGACCTTGCTTATTACTGTCAACCGATACGCAGTTAAGTGGTCTGGATATTTTTATCGCTTATGAAAAGCGCTGGTCGATTGAACCGATGTTCAATCAGTTAAAAAATGCCTGGGGTATGAAACAGACCTGGCAGAAAACCCGAAAGGTCTTACATCGCTGGGTGTATATAATTGCTCTGGGCTATGTGATACCTTAGTTGCTGGCCATTAAATGTTCGGACTCTGTACTGCGTTTAATTGATAATACACCCTGGCGAAAGCACTCACCCATTACCGCCGGTCGAATACGCCTGGGACTGGTCAGGTATTTTTCGCAGGTTAAGGTTCGGGACTGATGGGATGGTAAGTCCCAAAAATTCCAGCCGCCGGATACGGATATATTAAGGCAATTTGAAGATTTGTTATAAAAATAACTTCAAAACAGCGGGTTACAAACAAATTGTTAAAGAACGTGTGAGCGAAACAGGGCACTCAAGGGTGAGCTGTCGCTCTAAACTTTAGTGATTAAGTCATCTAATTATATTGCTTTACTCAGAAATTTCATATTAGCTGTACTGCCAATGGATGCCCAATGACAGTATAAAGCAACTGTTATCATTAATTTACAAAAATATCATTCTTTCCTGACGACAAACCTAATCTTGACATTTCGTTCCTTGCCAAGTAATTTTACACTTGTTTTAGTTCGATTGGGCTAGAGTCAGGAGGATGTTCAAAGCGGAATATACACCGTAATGATCAAAACTGATGAAAAATCGACGTAAGGTCCGAAGTGGCCAGGCAACAACTCAAGTCAAGGTCGTTCTGTGCAATGGACCGATAGTGACTCTTTAGGAGGCTGGAACATGTTGGATAAAATCAAGTTTGAAAGATTTACAGCCTTCGAGAAGTTGGAGATAAGTTTCTCGCAAGGTATCAATATCTTTGTGGGTAAGAATGGAACCGGTAAAACGCATATTCTCAAAGCAGCCTATGCTGCTTGTGATATTACAAAGAGTAAAGAGGGGTTTGCTGAGAAAATTAATAATGTTTTTTATCCATCAGGGAAGCAAATTGGTCGTTTGGTCAAAAGATCTTCAACAAGTAATAAAGGTTATGTGGAACTGACAAGAACGTCTGACAACAAGCCAATAAGTATCAGGCTCTCGATGTCAAACCACACAACCAAACCAGACAAGGCTACTGTTTCTGGGGCAACTAAACTCTGGGTTGATAGCCCGATGGAAACGGCCTATATACCGGTCAAGGATATGATGGCTAATGCGCCAGGTTTTCGCTCATTATATGAAGAGCGAGAAATCCATTTTGAAGAAATCTATGTAGATATTATTCGTAAATCCTTCTTGCCCTTATTGAAGGGACCTGCTGACAAACAACGGAAGAAGTTGCTCGAACGTTTACAAAAAGCGATGGATGGTAAGGTAATAGCTAAAAATGAAGAATTCTTTTTGCGTAACAAACAGGGCGAGCTTGAATTTACGCTTCTGGCTGAAGGTTTTCGCAAATTAGGATTGCTTTGGGTACTGATTCAGAATGGCACATTGCTCAATGGCTCAGCACTATTTTGGGATGAACCGGAAACCAATCTTAACCCACAATTGATGCAATCTGTTGTAGCAATCCTTCTGGAACTGCAGCGCATGGGCGTGCAGATTTTTCTCACCACCCACGATTATGTCATCCTGAAAGAGTTCGATCTGCAATCCCAATCTAATGATAACATCAAATATCATAGTCTTTTCAGAAACGAGGAGTCAGCTGAGATCGACATGGCCTCTACTTCTGATTTTAGCAACATCTCTCCGAATGCCATTGATGAGACTTTTGGTAACTTGATCAATAGGGAAATTGAAAAAAGTATGGGAGGGCTTGGCAAGTGATCCTGAATGATGTCGATGGCTTTACCTTTGATTTTACTGATGCTATCAATGCTTTTGTTTTTGATGAAAAAGACAAGTCAAAACCTACTTACCATGGAGCCCCCATGAAAGCGGTGGATATCGTGGTAGAACTGGATGCAGCATATCTTTTTATCGAAATCAAAGATTTCAACGATCCTGAAACTTATAATATTAACGCACCAGCAGATGGTGAGGATTTGAAGAAGATAAGCAATAGTTTTAAATGGCTCAAAAATTATCTTAAATACAAATATCGTGATTCCTATTTATACCGTCATGCGGAACAGAAAGTTGATAAGCCGATCCATTACCTTTGCCTGCTGAGCTTCGATAATGCGCTTAACAACGTCATGCAAAAAGTATTAAAGAATGAATTGCCAATAGGTAAAGCTTCTCCACGATGGCAAACAAAACTGGCTGAAAGCTGTCAGGTGCTTAATATAGATAAATGGAATCAAGCTTTTCCAAATTGGCCAGTGCATAAAATTGCTTAAGGATGGAATCAATACAGTCATTAGAAAAAACATAAAGAAACAAAATCTAATGTACTATAAAGGATGCACATGTTATCACTACCCGTGCCACGCTGAAACAACCTTATTATGTTGGTTATAATTTGTTCAAAATATGCTCCGACTTTCCAGGATTATAGAATAAGCCAATGATTAAGTCGTCTAATTATATTGCTTTGCATCATGGCAGCCTGGTCATTCAGGAGCTGTCGGCTTCCCTTGATTTTTACTGCCGGATCCTGGGCATGCAGCAGAACCGATCTCGTCCGGAAATGGCCTTTGAAGGTGCCTGGCTGGATATCGGTACCCAGCAGATCCATTTACTCAAGCTGCCCAGAACGGAATTTTATCCCGCTAGCGGCCCACCGGAACATGCCGGACGGGATCGCCATCTGGCCATTCATGTGCAGGATGTGGACAGTATCAAATCCAGTCTGGAGCATCATAATATTGCTTTTACCATGAGCCGTTCCGGTCGCCCTGCGCTGTTTTGCCGGGATCCGGATGGCAACGGCCTGGAGTTTATCCAGAGATAAGTTTATTTCTGGCTATTCCAGTTCATCCACCAGCTTGATAATGCTGCGCCGTATCTGTTCCTGCTTCTTAATATCAGTAATAATCTGCTGATTTTTATCACGAATAACAAAAACGTCTTCCACTTTTTCCCCGAAAGTAGAGATTTTGGCATTTTCCAGGGAAATATTCTGTGCCACCAGAGCCTGACCAATACGGGACAGCAGGGCTGGACGGTTGGAGGCGGTAATGGTCATAATTGACTGGTTGTGTTCCAGGTCTTCATCAAACTGCACTCTGGTTTCCAGAGAGAACTGTTTCTGAGTCCGGCTGAGTCGTTGACTGGACTGGGGTAACTCAAACTGCTCCTGTGAGAGTTTTTCCTCCAGGGCCTGACGAATACAGTCACGTCGTTCCGGATCTTCAATAGCATCGCCGTTTTCATCCAGTACAAAATAAGTGTGGTAGGTATAACCATTGGACGAGGTAAAGGTTTTGGCTTCAAAGACATCCAGCACCTGCTGAGACAGTACGGAAGTGACCAGGGCAAACACATAATCTTTTCTGGGTGTGTAGACAAAAATTTCGGTGCCGCCACGCTGATTATGGTTATTGACCAGAACAATAGTATTTTTTGTCTCTTCTGAATCTGCACTCTGCAGACCATTCAGAACAGCGGCGGTCTGTCCGACAATTTCATCAGGCTGTAGTTTAATAAAATATTCAGCAGGCAGGGTAGCCCATAAGTCATTAACAGCCTGTTCTTTGTAGCCCTGTCGGGTCAGCTGTACCATAGCCAGGGCTTTGGCATTATTAATGACTTCATCCTGTTCCTGCTGATTTTCCAGCCCCTTGTTCAGAGCAATACGGGTGAGGTTGTAGAGCTGTACTAAAAGGGCTGCTTTCCAGCTGTTCCAGACCTTGGGACTGGTGGCGCGAATATCAGAAACGGTCAGCAGGTATAAATAATCCAGGTACAGGTGATCCCCGACGACTATGGCAAACTCATGCACCACCGCCGGATCATTAATGTCCTTACGCTGCGCAGTCATGGACATAAGCAGATGGTTACGTACCAGCCAGCTCACCAGGCGGGTATCGCTCAGGTTTAAATCATGCCTCTGACAGAACTGCTCGGCATCAGTGGCACCCAGTATATCATGATTGCCGCCCCGGCCCTTGGCAATATCGTGAAACAGGCAGGCCAGGTACAGAAGTTCAGGTTTGGGGATCATTTTGGCAATTTTACTGGCCAGTGGCAGTTCATCATCGTGTTCCGGTACAAACAGCCGGCGGGCATTACGCAGTACCTTCAGTGTGTGTTCATCAACGGTATAAGCATGGTAGAGATCATGCTGCATCTGGCCGACAATTTTTTTAAATTCCGGGATATATTCAGCCAGTACCCCATAGCGGTTCATGCGGCGCATTTCATGGGTAATACCGAAGGGCTGGCGCAGAATTTCCATAAACAGGCTGCGGCAGCGCAGGTCTTTACGAAAGCTGTCGTCAATCAGGTAACGATGTGCCCGGATCAGGCGGATGGTACTGGCTCTGACGCCCTTAAGCTCGGGATCCTGACAGAGCAGTAAAAAAATTTCCAGCAGCGCAAACGGGTAGTTACGAAACACAAACTGGTTCGCGGCAGCAATATAGCCTTTGTAGTTAATAAAACGGCGGTTGATTTTCTGTGGTTTGGCGTCAGAATCACCGTAGATAATGACTTCCTGAAAATACTGCAGCAGCATTTCATTAAGCCGCTCCAGTTCCATAACGGTCTGGTAATACTCGGTCATAAAACATTCAACGGCCAGTTTGCCTTCCTGATCGGTATAGCCGAACTGTGCCGCCAGCTCACGCTGGTAATCAAATAACAGGCGTTCTTCGTGACGTTTGCATAAAATATGCAGGGCAAAGCGGATTTTCCACAGGAAATTCTGGCCATTTTCCAGCTGTTCATATTCCTGTGGTGTCAGAAAGTTATGCCCAATAAGCTGTTTAAGGCTGTCTACATTAAAGTGCCGCTTGGCAACCCAGCCGATGATCTGAATGTCTCTCAGACCACCGGGACCTTCCTTGATATTAGGTTCAAGATTATAGGCCGTTTCATTAAATTTTCGGTAACGGCGCTGTTTTTCCGCAATTTTAGCCTCAGTAAATTCCCTGGTAGGCCAGATATTGTCCGGACTGAGCTGGGAAGTTAACTGTTCAAATAAAGCCGGCTCACCGGTGATCAGGCGGGATTCCATTACATTGCTAATAATGGTGATATCACCCGCCGCTTCGTTAATACATTCTTCTACCGTGCGTACACTATGACCGATTTCCAGACCGATATCCCACAACAGGGCAATAAACATATGCAGATTATCCACAAATTCTTTATTGGCTGGATTGTCGGATTCCAGATCATGTTCTTCATCGTGCAGCAATAGCAGATCGACATCACTATAGGGATGCAGTTCACCGCGACCGTAGCCGCCTACGGCCACCAGGGAAGCATTGTTACCCAGATGGTAAAAATCCCAGGCCAGGGCCAGTATAATATCAATGGCCTGGGCCCGTTCATGAATTAGGTGCACAATATTATGCTGGTTCTGAAATTGCTGTACCTGAGTATCGTAAATGGATTTAACGGCATTTTTTAAAGGCATGACCGGTGACTGGGCTTCGGCCAGTTCAGCCTGTAATGCCTGGACATCAAACAGCAGTTCAATGGCTGGCGGGACAGTGAGTTCCATCAATAGGTTTCCATCAGGTTTAGTTGTTTTTGTGTTAGTTTCAGGGTTAAATCGGACTGGTTTCGCCTTCGCGCAGGGTGAGTATTTCAAAGCCGTCGGAAGTTACCAGAATGGTATGTTCCCATTGGGCAGACAGGCTGCGGTCTTTGGTAACAACCGTCCATTTATCCGGTAATACCCTGACATAACGCTTACCGGCATTAATCATTGGCTCAATGGTAAAAGTCATGCCTTGTTCCAGAACTTCGCGGGTGCCGGGTTTGCCATAATGCAGAACCTGGGGATCTTCGTGGAAGTTAAGCCCGATACCATGGCCGCAGTATTCTCTGACCACGGAAAAATTCTCTTTTTCAGCGTGTCTGGCTATGGCATAGCCGATATCCCCCAGGTGAATACCGGGTTTGACCATTTCTATGCCCACATACAGACATTCGCGACTGACCCGGCATAAGCGTTCGGCCAGAATTTTGGGTTTCCCAATCATAAACATCATACTGGTGTCGCCATGGTAACCATCTTTAATCACGGTAATATCCACATTGATAATATCACCGCTTTTAAGCTTCTTGTCACTGGGGATGCCGTGGCAGATCTGATTATTGACGGAGGTACAGATGGATTTTGGAAAACCATGATAATCCAGCGGGGCAGGGATGGCCTGCTGTTCATTTACAATATAATCGTGGCAAATCCGATCCAGCTCATCGGTGGTAATACCCGCCTGAACATGAGGGGTGATCATTTCCAGGACATCGGCGGCCAGCTTGCCGGCAATGCGCATTTTTTCGATTTCTTCCGGGGTTTTTATATTGATACTCATAAAGTCTTTTAACGGCTTAAATTAGGCAATTATATTCAGTTCGGGGCATTATCTCTTTTATTGCTTTGATATTCAAAGTTTATTGCTTTTACAGGTGAGGGTGTGAGCATACTTTTAATAATTCTCATTTAGACGTAAAGATCGTACCCATTTACCGTACTCCTTGCTGAAGACACCTTTCTCTTATAATAAAGAGCGTATCCATGGAGGCTTTTCGGCAGCAGGAAGCACGGTCAATGGATACTCAGAAGTTATAAATATAATTTTTTTAACCAAAGTTTGCTCTGGGCCTGTTTTACAGGCAAACAAAGATTGTTGTTTTCAGGGTTTTATGGAATAATACGCACGCCCTGATATGTGTGGAAGTTATATGTAGGTTATATAGTTAGTAGCACCTGTTCAGGGACAATCATTTAAATTCCCTGTGAATTTAATTAATCCGAACCTGTATCGACACATAAATCCGGGTGCCCGGGATGTACTGCAAGGTACTGAACGGGTTGGTTTATGGGATACGGGTGAGATCCCAACCCTTATTTAAAGGAACAAAAATTATGGCAAAAGTCACTATGCGCCAGATGCTAGAAGCAGGCGTTCATTTCGGTCACCAAACTCGCTACTGGAACCCTAAAATGGGTCAATATATTTTTGGTGAGCGCAATAAAATTCATATTATCAACCTGGAAAAAACACTGCCAATGTTCAATGATGCCATGAACTTTATCAGCCAGGTTGCATCCAGGCGCGGCAAGGTTCTGTTTGTAGGCACCAAGCGTGCGGCCAGCCGTGCGATTAAAGAACAGGCGCTTCGCTGTAATATGCCATATGTGAACCATCGCTGGTTAGGCGGTATGCTGACTAACTTTAAAACCGTTAAGCAGTCTATCAAGCGCCTGAAGTATCTGGAAAAAGCTTCTACTGACGGTACTTTTGATACCCTGACCAAAAAAGAAGTGCTGATGAATTCCCGTGAACTGGACAAGCTGGAAAAAAGTCTGGGCGGTATTAAAGATATGAATAATCTGCCTCAGGCTCTTTTTGTTATTGATGTCGGTCATGAAAAAATTGCGGTTCAGGAAGCCAATAAACTGGGTATTCCTGTCATTGGTGTGGTTGATACCAACAATAAAGCTGAAGGTATTGATTATATTATCCCCGGTAATGATGATGCGATTCGTGCCATCAATCTGTATACATCGGCGGCGGCTGACAGCATTCTGGAAGCGAAGTCTGCCAGTACTGAAGTGGTTGCAGATGATTTTGTTGAAGTGGATGCTGCAGAAGAAGCTGAAAAGCAGACATCATAAGCATTATATAGTGTATAAGTCCGGTTTAAGTCAGGTGATTTAAGCCGGACAACTTTTATTGAGAATTTGAAATTAGTGAGCAGAACAAGTTGAGACTTTTCTCTTCTGCTGATTAAAGAAACAGAGGTCAAAGAACAATGGCAATTACTGCTGCAATGGTAAAAGAACTGCGCGAGCGTACGGGCGCAGGTATGATGGAGTGCAAAAAGGCACTGGTTGAAATGGATGGTGATATTGATGCGGCCATCGAACATATGCGTAAAACCGGTCTGGCAAAAGCGGACAAGAAAGCCGGTCGTATCGCGGCTGAAGGTAAAGTAGTTGTAGAATTCAGTGATGATAATAAAAAAGGTGTCATGCTGGAAGTTAACTGTGAAACGGACTTCGTTGCCATGGGTGATGAGTTTGGTAATTTTGCCAGCGCTGTGGCCAGGCGTATTTTAGAGTCTAATCCGGCTAATGTTGAAGAACTGCTGCAGATGCCTTTAAATGAGGGTGATTCTGAAACCATTGAAACGGTACTGAAAACCATGATTGCCAAAATCGGTGAAAATATGTCAGTACGTCGTTTTGTGACTTTTGAAACCGAAGGTCAGCTGGGTGCCTATCTGCACGGTACCCGGATTGGTGTAGTGGTTGACATGCAGGGTGGTAATGAAGAACTGATTAAGGATGTGGCCATGCATGTTGCTGCCAGCAACCCTAAAGGTCTGGATGAAGCTTCTCTGGATGCAGCTGAACTGGCCAAGGAAAAAGAAATTGCAGCCGCCGAAGCGGCTAACAGCGGTAAGCCTGAAAATATTATTGAGAAAATTGTTGAAGGTAAAATCAAGCGTTTTATCAAGGACAATACTCTGATGGGTCAGGCTTTTGTTAAAGATCCTGATATCACCGTTGAAAAGCTGGTTAAAGATGCTGATGCTAAAGTTCTGGGCTTTACCCGTCTGGAAGTTGGTGAAGGTATTGAGAAGAAATCAGAAGATTTTGCATCAGAAGTTATGGCTCAGATCGGCAGTTAATTTAGCTTAACTGCTCTCCCGCTTTTTGGCCATAATGGCCAGAAAGCACAGAGAAATTCAAATATCGGCCCAAATAATAAAAAGGAGCAGCCTGTGAGCGTAAAATATCAAAGAATCCTGTTAAAACTCAGCGGTGAAGCTTTAATGGGGGAACAGAATTTTGGTATTGAACCGCAGGTTCTGACCTATATCTCCAAAGAGGTTAAGAACCTGATTAACCAGGATGTTCAGGTCGGTATTGTTATTGGCGGAGGTAATATCTTCCGCGGTGTCGGTCTGGCCGCTTCAGGCATGGATCGGGTGGCCGGTGACCATATGGGTATGCTGGCTACTGTTATTAATTCCCTGGCTCTGCAGGATGCACTGGAAAAAAACGGTGTGGCGGCACGAGTCATGTCTGCTTTACCTATTCATCAGGTCTGTGAAGACTATATCCGCCGAAAGGCCATACGCCACCTGGAAAAGGGGCGTGTGGTTATTTTTGCGGCCGGTACTGGAAACCCGTTTTTTACCACCGATTCTGCTGCCAGTTTGCGCGGCATAGAAATAGAAGCCGATGTGGTTATTAAAGCCACCAAGGTGGATGGGGTCTATACTGCTGATCCGGTTAAGGACTCCAGTGCAACTTTAATTAAGCATCTGACTTATGATGAAGTACTGCAGAAAAAATTAAACGTCATGGATGCAACGGCTATTGTGCTGTGCCGGGATCATAAAGTGCCGGTGCGGGTTTATAACATGACCAAGGAAGGTGCTTTGCAGAAAGTCATTGAAGGTGGCGATGAAGGTACGATCGTTGAGTGAATGGGTTGAGTGACGGGTGATAAAAAACCAGAATAATGCCTGGTGTTATCCGCAGGAGAATAAAACAGATGATTAATGAAGTAAAAAATGATGCCGCTACCCGTATGGGTAAAACCATTGAATCGCTGAAACAGGATCTGATGAAAATCAGAACCGGGCGGGCACACACCAGTTTGTTGGACAGTATTACCGTAGAATACTACGGCAGTGAAACCCCTTTAAACCAGGTGGCCAATGTGTCTGTTCTGGATTCCAGAACTCTGTCTATCCAGGTGTGGGAAAAACAGCTGATCCCCGTAGTGGAAAAAGCCATTTTAAGTTCCAATCTTGGCCTCAATCCTGCGACCAATGGCGAATTGATCCGTCTTCCTTTGCCGCCTTTAACAGAAGAAACCCGTAAAGGTTTAATTAAAGTGGTACGCCAGGAAGGTGAAAATGCCAAGGTGGCCATTCGCAATATCCGTCGGGATGCCAATAGTTCCTTAAAGGAACTGGAAAAAGAAAAAGAAATTTCTGAAGATGAAGAACGTCGCGCCCAGGACGAGATTCAAAAACTGACCGACAGGCATGTTAAGGAAATTGATCAGATTCTTGCAGAAAAAGAAAAAGAACTGATGGAAATTTAAAATGCCTGAGGATAAGCCCACTGGTAGCCAGGGAAATGATTTACGCCATGTCTGTATTATTATGGACGGCAATGGTCGTTGGGCCAGGAAACGTTTTATGCCGCGTTTTGCTGGACATAAGGCTGGGCTCAGTGCGGTAAGAAAAATCGTCAGCAGTTGTGTTGAGCAGAAAATAGAAGCTCTGACCCTGTTTGCCTTCAGCAGCGAAAACTGGCGTCGACCTAAACAGGAAGTGGGTCTGTTAATGGAGCTGTTTGCCACGGCCCTGACCCGTGAAGTTAAGAAGTTAGACGAGAATAACGTACAGCTGCGTATTATTGGCGATCTTTCTGCATTTCCAGAAAAAATTCAAACCCTGATTAATAAAGCTATAGCCCAGACTGCTGATAATACCGGTCTGGTTTTAAATATTGCCGCTAATTACGGCGGGCGCTGGGATATTACCCAGGCGGCAAAAAAAATGGCTTATGAAGTTCAGCAGGGACGCCTGTCTGCAGAAGATATCAGCGAAGAAACCCTGGAGCAATACCTGTCATTAAAAGATCTTCCGGAGCCGGATTTATTTATCCGTACCGGGGGAGAGCAGCGGATCAGTAATTTTATTCTCTGGCAACTGGCCTATTGTGAGCTGTATTTTACCGATATTTTATGGCCGGATTTCTCCAGAAAAGAATTTCAGGTGGCTATTGATTCTTTCCGCTCCAGGCAAAGGCGTTTTGGTCGTACCGGAGAACAGCTTAATAACAGTATTAATAAAAACGAACAAGAGCAGAAATAATTCATGTTAAAATTAAGAGTCATTACAGCCCTTGTTTTACTTCCCCTGGCACTGTATGCCATCCTGTTTTTAGGCAATCAGTCTTTTGCAGCAGTTATCGGTGTGGTTACCTTAATTGCCGCTTATGAATGGGCCGGGTTTGCAAAATTCCCCTCTGTTCTGGCCAAACTGGCCTATGTCGTTATTGTTGCTACGGTCATTTATTCCCTCTGGTTAATTAATTTTGTTATTTCTCCTATGGTAATGAATGCTGTATCCGCTGGTTTCTGGCTGTTAGCTCTGTTGCTGATTTTTGCTTACCCGGGCAGTGCGTCTTTCTGGAAAGACAGGCCGCCGATGATTGCGGTGCTGGGAATTATCCTGCTGACCATGACCTGGTATTCACTGACGGCCATCCATGCTATTTCTGCTGTGCAGATTGGTGATGGGCAAATTACCGGACCCTATCTGGTATTATCCGTAATGATGCTGGTCTGGGCTGCGGATACCGGGGCTTATTTTTCCGGTCGGCGTTTTGGTAAAAACAGGCTGGCTCCGGCTATCAGTCCGGGTAAATCCAGAGAAGGGGTGTACGGCGGTATGCTGCTGGCTTTGTTCATTGCCCTGGTTTTTGCCCTGTGGAATAACGCCGGTATGCAGGATTATCTGTATATTACAGGGATCAGCCTGGTGACGGTGATTTTTTCAGTGGCCGGTGATCTTATGGAAAGTATGTTTAAACGCCAGGCCAATCTGAAAGACAGCGGTAATATCCTGCCCGGCCATGGTGGTATTCTGGATCGAATTGACAGTGTGACGGCTGCAGCACCGGTATTTTATATTGCCCTGTCATTGACCTATCTGCATAACACTCCTTTGACTTCTTTATAACTATTTTTTAATTATACACTAAGCGGTCTTTAGCGAATGAGACAAATTACATGATAAATATTGCTATTTTAGGGGCTACCGGTTCCATAGGCACCAGTACCCTGGATGTTATCTCACGCCAGTCGGAGCACTTTCGGGCCTGGGCCCTGACCGCCAATAATAATGTTGAGCGACTGTATCAGCAGTGTCTTGACTTTCTGCCGGTTTATGCGGTTATGGTTAGTGAAAACAGTGCTGAACAGCTGGCTCAGAAATTACAGGCCCATCCTGATACCCAGGCCATACAGGTACTTTCCGGTGCTGATGCCCTGGACAAAATAGCCTCTGATCCGGCCGTGGATTATGTCATGGCAGCCATAGTCGGGGCGGCAGGTTTAAGCTCATCTATGGCGGCGGCTCATGCCGGCAAGCGAATTTTACTGGCTAACAAAGAATCCCTGGTTATGTCCGGTGCTTTATTTATGCAGGCTGTCAAGGACAATAACGCCGTGCTGCTGCCCATAGACAGTGAACATAATGCGATTTTTCAGTCCATGCCCAGCCAGTTAATGAAGGCCAATTCAGCTTCATCTGATCAGATGGGCAGTCTGCACAATTTTGGTGTTGAAAAAATCCTGCTGACCGCTTCCGGCGGACCGTTTCTGAACAAATCCCTGTCTGAACTGTCCAATGTTACACCGGATCAGGCCTGTGCTCATCCCAACTGGGAAATGGGCCGGAAAATCTCTGTGGATTCGGCCACCATGATGAACAAGGGGCTGGAAGTTATTGAAGCCAGCTGGCTGTTTAACGCCACGGCCGATGATATTCAGGTGGTGATCCATCCTCAAAGTGTGATTCATTCCATGGTATCCTACAATGATGGTTCAGTGCTGGCGCAGTTGGGCAATCCCGATATGAGAACCCCCATTGCTCATGCCATGGCCTGGCCGGAGCGTATGGCCTCCGGTGTTGAACAACTGGATATTTTTCAGGTGGCGCAGCTAAATTTTCAGGCGCCTGATTTTGAACGTTTTGTCTGTCTGCGTCTGGCTTATGATGCCCTGCGTCTGGGCGGCACCGCTCCGGCTATATTAAATGCCGCCAATGAAGTGGCTGTGGATGCTTTTTTAAATGAAAAAATTGCCTTTACTCAAATTGCCCGGGTAGTTGAGCAGACTATGGAACGCTTAACAGTGCATAATGTTAACAGCATGGATGTGGTATTAAGTGCCGATCAACAGGCTCGGATCACAGCCAACGAATTGCTGTTAAGCTGATATTTCTGGTTTCTTTAAAAAAATGGTTAAAACTGTACTGTCTAATTTATGAATAATCTTGCTACAACCTTACCTGCCTTTATTTTTACCATTGCGTTACTAGTGGCTATACACGAGTTTGGGCACTTCTGGGTGGCACGAAAACTCGGCGTTAAGGTACTGCGTTTTTCCATCGGCTTTGGTAAACCCCTGTTTAAGTTTACCGGTAAACAGGATGGCACCGAATACGTCATTGCAGCTATTCCACTGGGCGGTTATGTCAAAATGCTGGATGAAAGAGAAGGCGAGGTGCTGAAAGAAGAACGGCATCGGGCCTTTAATCGTCAGCCCGTCTGGTCACGTTTAGCCATTGTTTTTGCTGGTCCCTTTATTAATTTCGTATTTGCCGTATTTGCCTTCTGGATGATGTTTGTTATTGGTGTTCAGGGTGTAAAACCTATTATGGGTCACCTGGATGAAACATCTATTGCCTGGCAGGCGGGATTACGGGAAGGGGATAAAATTGTGGCGGTAGACGGTTATGCCACCCCGACCCTGAGTGCCGTCTATGAGCAATTATTATCAGCCTTTTTAAACCGAAGTCAGGTTAAACTGAAACTGGCTGATGAACGGCTAATTACCATGAAGCTCAATAAGGTGCCAAAAGATATTGAGCCCTCAGAATTACAGAAAATTATCGGTCTCAGTATCAGGCTGCCCGAGGAAGATGTTATTATCAGTGAAGTGACTCCCGATTCTCCCGCTGCTCAGGCCGGTATGCAGGCCGGTGATCAGGTACTGGCCATTAACGGCCGGCCCATCAGACATTGGCGGGAACTGGTCAGAGCTGTGATAGATAAGCCAGGACAGACGATTTCTGTAGAAATACAACGCAAGGTTCAGGACCGGCTCCAGCGCGAGACGTTGCCCATTAAAACAGCATCGGTAGACTATAAGGGTGAAACAATCGGCCGGATTGGTGTCCGGCCAAAGGCGGTTACGCCCTTACCGGAATCCATGTATGCCATGCATCAATACGGTGTTCTGGAAGCAATTCCAAGGGCAATTGAAAAAACCTGGGATTTATCAGTGCTAACCTTAAAAATGTTAGGTAAAATAGTGCTCGGCGAAGCCTCCATTAAGAATATCAGCGGTCCGATTACTATTGCAGAAGTGGCTGGTCAGTCGGCCCAGATGGGATTTGAAAGCTTTCTTCGTTTTCTGGCAATAGTCAGTTTAAGTCTGGGAGTAATAAACCTGCTGCCTATCCCCATGCTGGATGGCGGACATTTATTGTATTACCTGATTGAAATGGTTAAAGGTTCACCGGTTTCAGAAGCGGCTCAGGAATTTGGCCTGAAAATTGGTGTGGCTATTTTGATTATGCTGATGAGTGTGGCTTTATTTAATGATTTTAATCGTTTGCTTCAATAGCCTTTATCCATTAAAGACTCTCCCTATGGAAGGGTGGCAGGGTAAGGGGATATGAATAAACGCAAGATAATAATAAATTTTAATTTTTCTGCCCGGTTAAAACGGCTGCAGGAAAGTACAACCATTGATGACTGGAACTCACTAAATGAGACGTGTTTTTTTCTCTATTGCTAACCTTATTAACTTTAAAGCTCACTTTAAAACTAATATAAAAAAAATAGTTTTTATAAGTACCGCTTCTATATATGCCCTGTTATTTTGTCTCCCCTTATGGGCAATTGAACCTTTTACTATTGAAGATATTCAGGTCGATGGCTTACAGCGTATTTCTGCCGGTACTGTATTTAACTACCTGCCTTTAAGAGTAGGGGATAAAGTCGATGACCGAGCCGTCTCAAAATCCATTCGGGAGCTTTTTAAAACTGGTTTTTTCAAAGATGTACGTCTGGAGCGGGAAGGTAATCGACTGATTGTTTTTGTAGTGGAACGTCCGGCTATTGCTGATATTAAGTTTGAAGGTAATAAGGATATTGATACCGAAGAATTAACCAAGGCCTTAAAACAGATAGGTTTTGCTGAAGGCCGGGTTTATG
The DNA here is from genome assembly GCA_027012135.1 of Gammaproteobacteria bacterium. Lineage (GTDB taxonomy): Bacteria > Pseudomonadota > Gammaproteobacteria > GRL18 > GRL18 > JANELJ01. The sequence goes on along the minus strand of JALUZF010000211.1, from coordinate 3,819 downwards.
ACAAGTCCACTTTACAACGGGTGGTAGAAGAACTTAAACGTCAGTATTATGCCCGAGGTAAATACGCTGTACGTATTGACACCGTAGTCACTCCACTGGAACGTAATCGTGTGGGCATTCAGGTGAATGTTTCTGAAGGTCTGGTCACAACCATTACCAAAATTAACTTTGTCGGTAATAAGGCCTTTGATACCGAAACTCTGCTCGATGAAATGGAGTTAACCACGCCGACTCTGTTTTCCTTTTACACTAAAACCGATCAGTATTCCAAGCAGAAACTGGCTGGGGACCTGGAAAATATCCGTTCTTTTTACCTGGACCGGGGCTATGTCAATTTTAAAATTGATTCCACCCAGGTGGCCATCACGCCGGATAAAAAACATATATATATCACCGTTAATATTACTGAAGGTGATAAATATACTATTAAGGAAGTTAAACTGGCCGGCGACCTGATTGTTGAACCCAAAGAAATTTTCCCGGTTGTTAAAATACAGAAAGGCCAGTATTTTTCCAGAAAAAATATTACCGAAACCTCAGAAGCTATTGTCGATATTCTGGGTAAGGCCGGATATGCCTTTTCCAATGTTAATCCTATCCCCCAGGTAGATGATGAAACTAAGGAAGTGACTCTGACCTTTTTTGTGGACCCCGGCAACCGGGTTTATGTACGCCGGATCAGTATTATAGGCAATACCAATACGGCAGATGAAGTCATACGCCGTGAAATGCGTCAGTTTGAAAAAAGCTGGATTTCAACCGCCAATGTCGAACGTTCCAAAGCCCGCCTGAAGCGGCTGGGCTTTTTCAAGGAAGTCAGCGTAGAAACCCCTCCGGTACCTGGCAGCTCTGATATGGTGGATGTGATTTATACGGTAGAAGAACAGTCCACCGGCAGTATAAATGCCGGTGCCGGCTTCTCCCAGTCTCAGGGGGTTATCTTTAACTTTAGTATTACCCAGGATAATTTTCTGGGAACTGGTAATCGTTATAGTGTGGCTGCTAATACCAGTGATGCTAATACCATTTACAGTATCAGTGTGACGGATCCTTATTTTACCGATGACGGCATTAGCCGTACCCTGCGTTTTAACTGGCGGGAAACGGATCTGGCCGAAGAAAACCTGTCTAATTATACAACGGATAATATCAGTTTTGGGGTGGGTTTTGGGGTGCCTATTAATGAATTTGACCGCATTGGTTTTGGTGCGGATTTTGAAAATACCCAGATTAAACTGCCAACTCCTTATGTAGATGGTAATGTAACTTATACGGATACTTCACTTGATATTCTGAGATATGTCTATAATGAAGGTGATGATTTTTCTGTGTTAAGACTATCAGCCAACTGGTCACATGACAGTCGAAATAAGGCTATTTTTCCGACTCGAGGAGCTTTACAGAGACTATCAGGAGATGTCACTGTTCCCGGCAGTGATAGTCAGTTTTATCATATTAACTATGTTCAGCAGCGTTTTTTCCCCTTAACGCGTACAACCACCCTTATGCTAAAAGGTAATATAGGTTATGCGGATACCTATGGCAGCGATATGTTCCCTCCATTTGAAAAATACTATGCTGGAGGTATGAGGGATATTAGAGGTTATAAGTCGAATACCTTAGGACCTAAAGATGATACAACACAAACTTTTTACAATGTCACACATAATGGCACGTTTTATCCTAAGATTGTACATAAGGCTACTGGAGATCCACTAGGTGGAAAATTTAAAGTTATTGGTAATGCTGAAATAATTCTGCCAGTTCCTTTTGTTAAGGACTCATCGGCCTACCGTTTAAGTGGTTTTGTGGATATGGGTAATGTCTTTGCTGACACTGGTGATTTCGATGCCGGTGAAATACGCTATACTACAGGTATAGCCGGAGCATGGCTCAGTCCCTTTGGTTTATTAAGAGTCAGTGTGGCTGCACCGTTAAATGAAAAAAGTGGGGATGATACGGAAACCTTTCAGTTCTCCTTTGGTCAATCTTATTAAAGTACCTGAAATCATGTAGAATAGCCCTTATCGGTTATCTAAATAAAGAATATAAAAATTATGGAGAATCATATGACTAAGAAACTGATGGCACAATCCCGATGGTTAATCCTGATTATCTGCCTGTTTTCAGTCTCTTTTGCCTGGGCAGGCCAGAAAATTGCCTTTGTCAATCAGACTAAGTTACTGCAGAAGGCACCGCAGGCGGAAGCAGCACGCAGTAAACTGCAAAAGGAATTTGCCAAACGGGATAAGGCCCTGGTCAATTTACAGAAAAAAATTCAGAGCAGTACTGAAAAATTGCAGAAAGATGCGGCTATTCTGTCCTCTACTGAGCTGAATAAGCTGAAACGTAAAATTACTATGATGAGACGGGATCTGGAACGCGATAAGGCGGCATTTAAGGAAGATCTGAGTATTCGTCAGAATGAAGAACTGCTCAAGCTGCAGAAGTCTGTATTACAGTCCATTAAAACCATTGCTGAACAGGAAAAATATGATCTGATCATCAGCGAAGGGGTTATTTATGCCAGTAAACAAATCGATGTGACGGATAAAATTCTGGCTCAGCTAAAAAAACAATATCGTTCAGGTAAGTAAATTCTTCATAACGACCTGATTAAGTAAAACACATGTCCATTCTCACCCGGCAGGCCAGCCTGAAAGAACTGGCTGACTTTGTTAATGCAGGATTTCAGGGTGATCCTGAAACTCTGGTTTCAGGTATTGCCACTCTGGAAAACGCACAGCCGGGTGATCTCAGTTTTTTTTCCAACCGTAAATATTACCGCTTTTTAACCGCCACCCGGGCGGGTATTGTTATTCTTAAAGCAGAAGATGTACAACACTGTCCGACTAATGCAATCATTACCGATGATCCATATTTAAGTTATGCCAGACTGGCTGCCTGGCTTACTGCTGATCAGAGCCGGTCAGCTTTAATTCACAATACCGCCATTGTTGGCAAGGATACCCAACTGGGTAAAGACGTAGCGCTTGCGGCCAATGTGGTTATTGGCGAGCAGTGTAACATTGGTAATAATGTCAGCCTGGATGCCGGCTGTGTGATTGCTGATGGTGTGACTATTGGAGAAAATACCCATTGTCATCCAAATGTTTCCATCTATAAGAATGTCCGTATTGGTAAAAACACCCTGATCCATTCCGGTGTGGTAATAGGCAGTGACGGTTTTGGCATTGCCAATGAGCAGGGTAAATGGATTAAGGTACCGCAACTGGGTTCTGTACAGGTTGGCGATAATGTGGAAATCGGAGCCAATACCACTATTGATCGGGGAGCCATTGAAGATACCATTATTGAAAACGGGGTAAAACTGGATAACCTGATCCAGATTGCTCATAATGTGCATATTGGTGAAAATACCGCCATTGCCGGCTGTGTCGGGATTGCCGGCAGTACGACCATTGGCCGTAACTGTGCCATCGGCGGGGGAGCCGGTATCCTGGGGCATTTAAGCATTACTGACCAGGTTCATATTACAGCCACTTCTCTGGTGACCAAAAGCATTAGCAAACCCGGTGTCTATTCTTCGGGTACACCCCTGCAGGAAAATGCCCTGTGGCATAAAAACTTTGTCCGCTTTAAACAGCTTGATTCTATGGCCAGACGCTTAACAGAATTACAGGCACAGGTTAAGACCCTGGAAAAATAATTGTCTGCTGTTTCCAAACAGTGACCGGTTCTACTATGACTTATTCCCATATAAAAGTATAATGGTTTCAGAACTGATTTCAGTTCAGGACTATTACAATTGTTCAGGACTATTTACAATCGTTCAGGACTGTTATACCTGTTCAGGAC
>JALUZF010000210.1 GCA_027012135.1 Gammaproteobacteria bacterium | reverse complement strand
GACTATTTATACCATCGCCATCTGAAACCATGCCAATACTGGCAGTACCCGTCCTGGCACCTGCTATGGCAGTATCAATACCCACCACCAGACTACTGCTGTTCGTTGCACCGGCACCCAGACCGGTAAAGGAACCTGTTGCTGTAGCAGCACCCGTTGTGCCCGCTATACTGGCATTCAGTTTTTCGCCATAACCATCATTGCTTACAGTATTGGTGATGCTTAGCGCCTGTTGAGTAACATCACCAACATGCACATTACCAAAACTAACCGGGGCATTATTAATGTTCGCATCGGCCAGAGCATAAACCGTACCGGTTACTTCTACCAACGCATTGGCAAATACTTCAGCATTACCTGTCACCACACCATCGGTAGACAACTGAACCGTTGCTGTTCCAGAACGTACACCTGTTGTTGTACTATCAACACTGACCTGCAAACTGGTATTATCAGTAGTCTCTGGAGCCAGATGAGTAATCGTGCCTCCATTTGTATTTACCTGACCAGTGGTACCGGTAAATTCTGCATTGGCACCATCCGCAGTTCCTCTGGATACATTAGAAACACTAACCCCTTCCAGTACTGTATCACCAACATGCATTTCCCCGGTATCAATAACAGTATTGGATACATAGGACACGGCTCTGGGAGTGATAGTTGAATTACCAAAGATACTATCCACTGCAAAACCTACATCTGGGGTACTGGCAGTTACATCCAGTTCAATCTGGATATTCAGATCACCCTGGGTACCAGCAGAATCTGTTGCAGCAAGATCATAAGTCATACCATTAAAATAATTCATGAGTTGAGCCTGAGTGGTAAAGGTCTGATTCTGAACTACCTGCCCTTCCTGGCGTACACGTAAATTTACAGCAAAGTTGCTATCACTGCTAATGTCTCCGGTAATAACAGGATTCATAAAGCCCATTAGCAATCTCTGCTCACCTGACTGTAATTGTGATAAATCCACTGCATAGTTAAGAGTAGTAGTATGGGTACGGCTAGTCCCGGAAGTCGCATCTGCAGGGGATATAGCTCCTAAAACAGAAACACCATAAACATCACTATTTAACTGGCCGCTGTCTACAAAGGAATGGTTATTATAGCTTCCACTGATATCAAAATTAGCCTGCACCGGATTAGCAAAAACCATTGGTAAACTAACATCTGCATTAGGCGCTGCATATGTTAAAGCGGTTACTGTATTAGCAGCAGCATCAGCGACTGTGAATCCTGTACCAGTATATTGAGCCCTGGCCTCAGTATTAACCGTACTTGAGACAACACCAGATGCTGTAGCATCCATATTTCTAACCAGATAACCATCTGAACGACCTGCTATGGCAGTACTGGAGACCGTTCCGGATTGACCATAACCATCCGCTGTTGCAAAAGCATTCCCTCCCAGATTATTGCCTGCACCATTATTTCCTGTTCCACCTGCACCACCTTCAGCTCTGGCCGTTACATTAACCTGTCCCGTCCCGCTATTAGCACCAGATGCATTAGCTGTTGCCCGACCACCAATACCTGAGGTCTCCCCAGTTCCACGTCCGTTGCCGCCCAGACCGCCTGTAGCGGTGGCACTCGCCTGAACATACTGGCTACCCGAGCTATTGCTTCGAGTGGCCTCTGCAGTTGAATCCGCATTACCGCCATTACCGCCACTGCCTACACCATCATTAATATTGCCGCCTCGTCCGCCATGGGCATTGTCAGCAGCCCAACTATAA
>JALUZF010000209.1 GCA_027012135.1 Gammaproteobacteria bacterium | reverse complement strand
CCTTTGCGGGCCACATTTATTGCAGAAAAACCCTGAAGATAAATTAATTATATAAAAGATATAAAAAAACATGAAAAAAGAAAAGATGAAAAAGACTAAACCACCGGTTTATGTAAAAGAGAGTGATATTCACGGTAAAGGCCTGTTTGCATCCAGAGACATTAAAAAAGGTGAACTCATTGGGGAGTTTAAACACAAGCCGGCTAAAAAGGATGGGATGTATGTTCTATGGGTAGAGGAAGACAGGGGCTACCGGGTGCTGGATGATTTTAAATACATCAACCACAGCAATAAACCTAATGCGGCTTATTATGATGACTTTACTGTTATGGCATTAAAAAAAATAAAAAAAGACGAAGAAATTACCCATCACTATGGGGAAGATCTGGCTGAAGATGCCTGGGACGCATAAACATATACTTTTTGCTGTCTCCAGTCATGGTTATGGTCACCTGTCACAGATTGCACCGGTGGTCAATGCCTTAAAACAGACTAATCCCGAATATGCTGTATCAATACAGACGGCACTGCCCCTTAAAATTCTGTCCGCCCGAATTAAGGTGCCGTTCAACCATATAGATTTTGATGCTGATGTGGGTCTGATAATGGATGATGCCGTAACAGTAAAAACAGAAGCGACCCGACTGGCCTACCGTATTTTTCATACTAACTGGGAGGATAACTTTCAGAAGCAGCTTGATAGTCTGCAGAGCGGTAAAGTTGATCTGGTGGTGGCCGATATACCTTATTTGCCTCTGCTTGCGGCTCAGGATCTGGGTATTAAAACCATTGCAGTCTGTTCCCTGAACTGGGCTGATATTTTATCCGGCTATTTCAGGCAGGATAATGAAATGGAAAGCTATATGGCGCTTATGCGCCTTGCTTATAGTCAGGCGGATGTGTTTTTAAAACCTCAACCGTCCATGTCTATGCCATGGTTACCCAATAGTAAATATATTCAGCCCCTGGTTACCACTGGTAAAAATTTAAGAAATTGTTTGCTGGATGAGCTTGCCCTGGAGCAAAAGGATAACACGGTACTGGTGTTACTGGCTCTGGGTGGTATAGACAGTCAGATATCACTGGAAAACTGGCCGGACTATAACAATGTTCATATTATTATTCAGGACAGGCCGGGAGTCTCTGACGAGTCTTTAAAATTCAGTGAGAAAAAATGGCTGCATAGTATTCAGGATACCTCACTGAGTTTTACCGATATTGTACAGTCTGTAGATGTGCTTATTACCAAGCCAGGTTATGGCCTGTTTGCAGAAGCGGCCTTTGGCCGTAAACCGGTATTTTATGTAGGCCGCCCTGACTGGCCTGAAGAAAAATACCTGCTGCAATGGTTGAAAGACTATGTCAGTATGATAGAAATATCAAAAAATGAATTATGCTATGGTATTGAAGAATCTGTTATTCAAAACCTGGCTCATAGTGTAAAAACTACCATTAATAAGAAGGTCATTTTAAACACGGGTATTCAGCAAGCTGTGGATTGTCTGATAGAACTTGCGGAATGAATCAACAGCACTAAAATAGTTCCGGCGATAAAACCGGCCAGATGAGCCTGGGGCAGAGATGGCCAGAGCGTGTGTGAAAACAGACTGTCACGGGTATAAAGTTCATATATTATTTTAGCTGCACTGATGAAATAGATACTGGCGGGAAGATAACCTGTAAGAGACAACGGCTTAGTGTGCAGTTGCCACTGCTGATATAGTGCCATAATCAGCAGGGTATTTAATAC
>JALUZF010000208.1 GCA_027012135.1 Gammaproteobacteria bacterium | reverse complement strand
GCTTATAATCACTTAATACTTAATACTTAATACTTAATACTTAATACTTAATACTTAATACTTAACACTTAAAACCTGGAAATAACAAATATGACACAGGAAACCACCCCAATCAGTCAGACCATGCAGTCTGAAATTGCTAAAGCCGTCATTGGTCAGGCAGACATTATTGAACAGATCATTATAGCCCTGATTGCCCGTGGTCATGTTTTGCTTGAAGGGGTACCCGGTCTAGGTAAAACCCTGATGGTACAGGCTCTGGCAAAAACCTTTGCAGGTGATTTCTCCCGTATCCAGTTTACCCCGGACTTAATGCCTGGCGATGTTACAGGGCATATTTTATATGATATGAAATCAGAAAGTTTTAAAATCAGAAAAGGTCCGGTTTTTACCAATCTGTTACTGGCTGATGAAATTAACCGTGCCCCGGCTAAAACCCAGGCAGCTCTGCTGGAAGTTATGCAGGAGCAACAGGTGACCCTGGAAGGGCGGTCCATGCCGGTGGGTGATCCATTTATGGTTCTGGCAACCCAGAATCCTATTGAGCAGGAAGGGACTTATCCGTTGCCGGAGGCTCAGCTGGATCGTTTCCTGTTTAAAATCCTGATTAACTATCCGCAGGATGGGGATGAACTGGCTCTGGTGCAGCATACTACTGATCATAAAGCCGGAGACAGGCTGGATGTATCGAATGTTTCGGCCTGTGTCCGGCAGGACAGTATTTTAGAATTACAGCAGCAGGCTGCAGCTATTCAGGTGGATGAACAGGTGATGCAGTATGCGGTCAAGATTGTCCGCAGTACCCGCAAATGGCCGGGTATTTCCATCGGTTCTGGCCCGCGGGGCGGGATTGGCCTGATCCGGGCCGCCCGTGCCCGTGCGGTTATGTATGACCGCGACTATATCACCCCGGATGATATTAAAGCCGTTACCCTGCCAGCTATGCGTCATCGTATTGCCCTGTCACCTGAAATGGAACTGGAAGGGATACACAGCGATACGATTTTGCAGAATATTCTGGACAAAGTTCCGGCACCGAGAAATTAGTCAGCTGATTAAGAGTGATCACTCGTTTATTATGTTTAAATTAATCCGGCAGATTTTTACGGCTATTTTTATTTATCTGAAGCCCGGCCGTAACCTTTTTATACTGATGATATGTCTGGCTTTGCTGGGTGTGCTGACGGCTTTCTATCCGGTTCTGGAGACAGTATGGCCTGCTCTGTCAACGATAATACTGCTTGTGGTGTTATGGGATGCTTCGAGGTTATATGCCGTTAATCAGCTTAAAATTGAGCGTGATGCGCCTGGAAAAATGTCCCTGGGCCTGTGGCATGATGTACAGTTAACCGTACATTACAGGGCCGGTCGGCTGGGCAGTCAGCAACTGACTCTCGTAGTGTTTGACCACTATCCGGTGCATTGTGATCTAAGGCATTTACCCGTAAAGCTGAGGATAGTATCGGGTCAATGGGCAAAAATTGATTATCAGATCAAACCTCTGCAGCGTGGCAATGAAGTATTCAGATCAGTGCAGTGTTTAGTCCATTCACCCTGGCGTTTATGGTTTAGAAACACTGCCGTCGGTGAGTCATTTTCCACCATGGTTTATCCCAACTTTGCAGCCGTCAGTCAGTACGCCCTGCTGGCTACTGAAAACCGTCTCAGTCTGCTGGGGATTAAGAAGGTACGCCGACGCGGGGAAGGTATGGATTTTAACCAGTTGCGTGAATATCGTGAGGGGGATGCACTTAAACAGATAGACTGGAAAGCTACTGCCCGTTTACGCAAGCTGATTTCCAGGGAATATCAGGATGAAAAGGATCAGGAGGTGATTTTTCTGCTGGATTGCGGGCGCAGAATGCGTTCTCAGGATGATGAACTGTCGCATTTTGACCACAGCCTGAATGCCATGCTGTTATTATCCTGGGTTGCCCTGCACCAGGGCGATGCCGTTGGCTTCAGTACCTTTGGCTATCAGCAGGAGGAAGATGAGCTGCAGACAGAACGCTGGTTTGCCGCCCGCAAGGGCATGGCAACCCTGCCGTTATTATTAAACCGGCTCTATGATTTACAGGCCGGAACCGCCAGTCCTGATTATACCCAGGCCGCCTCACAATTATTATTGAAGCAGAAAAAACGCGCCCTGGTGGTAGTGCTGACTAATCTGCGTGATGAAGATAGTGATGACCTGATCAATGCTCTGCAATTGCTTAAAACTAAACACCTGGTGGTCCTGGCCAGCTTAAAAGAACAGGTGCTTGATAATATAATGGCGCAAAAGGTGGACGATCTGCCGGCGGCACTGCTGTATTCAGCCACCTGTGATTATCAGCTGCAGCGAAAAAAGATGTTTGAACGGCTGACCGTGCACGGCATTAACAGCCTGGATGTGACCCCGGATAAACTGGCCATCCACCTGGTTAACCGGTATCTGGATATTAAGCGAAGTGGGGTATTATAAGGAAATAGGAGCACCTTGTTTACCCTGGCTTAGACATTGGTTATTATCTGGTTGCGCCCCTGTTGTTTAGCTGTATAAAGAGCCTGATCAGCCCGCTGAATAATATCCTGAATATTATGATCCTGTGTTTTTTTAATTTGAGCAATACCAATACTGATACTGAACGTCACAACAGAACCGTTCTTAAGAACAATGCCGGTATTGTTCACTTCCTGTTTTATCCGTTGTGCCAGGGATTGTACTTCACTGAGACTGGTCTGGGGTACCAGGATAATAAATTCTTCACCACCGTAACGGGCCACAGTGTCACTTTTTCTGGAAAATTCAGTTAATAATTGGGCACAATGAGTAATGACCTGATCCCCAGCCTGGTGTCCATACATATCATTTATTTTTTTAAACTCATCAATGTCGAGCATAATAATGGCTAATGCCTGCTTATAGCGCATAGCATTAAAAAATGCCTTGCTGGCGATATCAGCAAAATAACGGCGGTTATATAACTCTGTCAGAGGATCGGTAATAGCCTGCAGGGTGAGTTCTTTTTTGGCTTTTTCCAGTTCGCGGGTCTGTATTGACAGGCGTTGATTGCTTTTAATTAATTCTCTGGAACGTTTTTGAATTTCCTGCTCTTCAATAAGCTGTGCCTGAATTTTGATTTTTTCCTGCTGCAAATCATAGAAGCGATTAACTAACAGCAGCGAGAAAAAGATGATTTCAATAAAAGAACCGGCAATAAATGAATACCGGGACAGCTCAGTATTTTCAATTAAACCATTAAATGTCAGTGTCATCAGGGCCATGGAGGGCATATAAATGATCAGTGCAATCAGGTAATACTGAGCTTTTAAATAGCCCTGCAGCCAGACTTTAATGGAGACAAACAACAACAGGGTAAAGAAAATGGAAGATACAATATTAAATACCAGACTGGTGTAAGGTACTTTTAGAGCAATCAGTACTGCAAACAGCGCAAATATCAGGGCAAAGGTATTAAAAAGCCGCTGCATTTTTGGCAGGCGTTCTCTGAGTTCCAGAAAGGCGCCGGAAAAAAGAACCATAAACATGACTACAATGGTACCAACGGTATGCAGTGCATCACTCCAGGGTGGGACCCCCAGGATCAAATAGCTGCCGCTGAGTACTGAAATAAAAGCAGAAAAAGCCAGGATATAGGCAATATACCAGGCGTATATACGTTCTCTGACTGCAATAAAAAGGAAACTGTTCAGAATAATAATAATGAGCAGAATACCCTGGTAAAACAGGTAAAGATCATTGAGCGTAATGCGGGTAGGGCGAAGGTATTCTTTTTCAGTGTATAGAAGCAGTTTGCCGATATGTGCAGAAACGCTGGAGCCCATAAGGTAATAAGTCTGAGAGTCTCCGGGAGCAATTGTCAGTTTAAAAGCCGGATGGGTATCATTATAATCACGCTGATTTAGAGGAATCGACAGGCCGTTTTTATGGCTGAGCCACAGCTGTTCTTTTTTATAATACAGATCAAACTGATCCCAGAACGGTTCGCTGAGATACAGCACAAAGTGCTGATTCTGAGTATTGTTATGGACGGTCAGTTTAAACCAGCTGTTACCCTCCAGATAGCCCTGAGCAAAGCGATTGTTAATCTGTAAGGGAAAATTCTTCTGACTGATTTCATTAATGGTGTATTGTCTGGTTTCGTCGTACAGATAATTCAGTGTAAATGAGTCAATTGTGGTATTATCGGGCTGAATTTCAGCATCTGCATAGGCATTGTTCCAGGGGGTATAGTTGAGCAGCAAAAACACAAAAATAATAAAAAAATGCACAAATTTCCCTATAATCGTATATACAGATTAAAATTATCCTAAATGAATCAGTTAAACTTACTGATTCATTTAGGATAATAGCAGAAACATAAAATTTTCCCAGTAAAGAGGATCACAAATGAAGGTTTCACTGATAGCCGCCATGGCCGAAAACCGGGTGATTGGTATTGATAATAAACTGCCCTGGAAATTACCAGCGGATCTGGCCTGGTTTAAAAAAAACACTCTGAATAAACCCGTAGTGATGGGACGCAGAACCTGGGAATCTCTACCTTTTCGCCCTCTGCCGGGACGGCTGAATATTGTTATTACCGGGGATAAAAACTATCGGCTGCAAAATAACCGGGGTGAGGAAGTAAAGGCTGATGTCAGTCTGACTGACTCCCCGGAACAGGCAATAGCGTTGGCAGAATCCAGGCATTATGAAGAATTAATGTTTATCGGCGGTGCCAGCCTGTATGCCCAGGTACTGGATAAAGTGGACTGTATTTACCTGACTCTGGTGCATGAACAGATCGAGGGGGATGCATGGTTCCCGGAGCTGGATTTACAGACCTGGCAGGAGACCTTCAGTGAGTTACATGAGGCGGATGAGCATAATTCACATCCCTATTCTTTTCATATTTATTGCCGTGAACAAATCAAAAATTGTACTGAGTCGTATTCAGGCAGATAGTATGAATGATTTATTTAGATTTAATATTGGATTAAGATTTTATTATCAAAGTGTCAATATTTTTTGCACCTGGTTAAGAACGACCCTTTTCAGATTAATCCATGTTTTCTTAAAAAATCAACGAAATCAGGAGCTTGCCATTCATTGAAATACCCAGGCAGATAAATTAGTTATTTGAACAACTGACTATGGCTTCCAAGCCTTAAAAAAGTTATTTCTTCATCTGTGCAGAGATAAATAAATCAACATATCACCACCAAGGTGAAATTCTTTACAATCCTGATCTTCACCATTTAAGTCATGATCTTTTGATTCTGGGTAACGGTTTATTTAATCGTAAACATTCAGAAAACTGTATGAATTTGGTAAATTAGCCATCCGTAAGTTTGGTTTTATTCCAGTCTTTTAAGAACTGTTTGTGTCTTCTGAGCTTCATTTAAGCTCATCTATGGAGAAATCATCCACATTTTTACCCTGACGAGCTTCATCTATCACTGATTTAGTCAGTTTGTCAGGAATTTTCACTTCAAACGGAAGCCCTTTATTTAAAGTAACTTGATGCAGAAATAAATTAAATGCTTCACCCATAGTTAAGCCTAATTGACTAAAAATATGTTTGGCTTCGTCTTTTGCCGCTTTATCCAATTTAACGCTGATTGTTTCTTTAATCATTGTGCCAGACATGATCTTTATCCATATAATAATACTATAGTATTATTACATGGCGTATATTTTTTAAAACAAGTTTTAATTAACCTCATCTCTGAAAAGTAAGTACCAATTTATGGTGTTAACACTAAATTATTCATTACAGATTAATGAATAAGTAGTTTTCGTCCTCAAGCTGTTTAATTAGTGTGCATCCATTTATTGATGCACACTTGCGGCACAGGGATGTGCCGCTTATTTTTGATGACACTAAGTCGTTGAAAATGGACCAAAAGAAAAATCACACTTTTTCTTTTGCGTTCTGGAAAATTGCCAGGAAGGCAATTTCCGGATGGACACAAATTAATGCTTTCTTATCTGTTTAGTGAGGAAAAAATCGACCATTCAAAAAAATGAATAATTTACCTCCTTTGATCTTCAGATCTTAATTGTTATTATGAATGAAACTGTACAAAATTCAGAAGTTAAGATGATTTCTTAGCCGGAGAGCGAAAAAAATAAAGTCCAAGTCAGATTTGTTATAAGTTTCCGGTGTATTTCACAAATAGATTCAATGGTTATCCCTGTTGATTATTGATTGTAACACCATTGAATATAACACAATGTGTCAAGTTATTTTACACTTTAAACAAGTATTCACTTGACTCTAACCTAAATAAACAAATAGATTCAATGGGTTATTTTTATGGTATCAATATTGCATATCTATATTGCATAAAGTCTTATGGCTTTTATTTTAACCTTTGGAGGATATTATGGCGAAAAAAATTGTTTACTTGTTTGGATGGTTAGTCGTTACAATTAATATTGCAAATGCGGGGATGTTTTACGATTTTAATGTTACTCATGATGGAAATTTAACGACTTTAGAGGCTGGTTCCGACAATCCTATTGGAACCAACCTCACTGTTGGGGATAGCTTCAATTACAACATTAAGGCAGATATTAATGACTTCTGGAAAGTAGATGTAGGCGACTCTTTTTTTCCATTTCTCGCCTTTAAAGCAACTGATTCCGCCACTAGAACTGCCGATATTACGTTATCATTATTATTGGATGGCATACAACAATTCACGACTACTATAAATGGAGTGGTAAATACTTATATTCATATGGGAACAAATGCTATTTCTCTATCGACTGGTCTTAAGTTTGATGAAATGATTCTCGATTATAATTTAACGAATTCAACAAGTAATACGAATACTATTACTGGTTATTTTTGGACAAAGCCAGAGAATTTTAGTGGCATATCTTACGTTAATAATCCATCTTCAGTTGATAATCCATCTGTCCCTGAACCAGCTTCAATCGCATTGCTTGGATTAGGTTTAGCTGGAATTGGCTTTTCAAGAAAAAAGAAAACTACTTGATCAACTCATCAATAGATTGTAACAACGCCGGTTTTAATCCTGGTTTTTTTGTTTGCCCGGCAAAACCCGGTGGCTTGAAAAAGTCACATTACACTGATCGAAGAATCAATGAAATCAATGTGGGGTATATTTGCCATTGTTTGCAGATTTTCATATTTATTGCTGTTAACAAATCAAAAATTGTACTGACTTGTATTCAGGCTGACAGTGTGAATGTTTTGAGACAGGTGAACAAAAATGTCAAATATAACTTTCCAGTACAGTAAAAAGTTCCGAAGAGTGGCTTAAGGGGCGATATCAGCTAAATTGAGATGTATCTGCTTTGGAGCTGTCGGGTGACAAGGTTCGGGCGGTTTCCTGAACTGCATTCTCAATAACAGAATGATGTGTAATAACAGTGGCAATATTATTCTGGAAACAGTGACTTAATGCATCCATGCTCATTTCTACCACACGGTTATTCTGTGTCAGACAGTTAAACTGGGTTTTATCATCGCTGATCCAGGTGATTTTGGCACGGGAGCAGCGGGTTTCAAAGCAAAACTCAATCCAGTCTTCTTCTTCCAGTTGTTTAACCATTTCTGTGTATCGGTCATCGGCTGCAGGAGCCAGCCTGTAAGCCTGGGTTGAAAGACGGATAAGATCGTAATCGGTTACCGAGAGCCTTCTGCCGTGAGAGTGCTGACTGTTGTCCGTATCGTTCAAATTAACTTCAGTGATCAATTCAATGACTTCATTCTGATCAACATCAGCCGCTATGACAGACTTTTCTTCCAGCTCTTCAACCTCAGTAACGACTTCTTTAATATCGCTAATAGTTTCATCAGTCTCGTTCAAGGCTTTTTTATTATTTTCAGACATAGTTTCAGGTGCTATGCCCTGATTATAGGCTGGTTGTGGTTCTGATACTGGTTGTTCCTCTGGTTGGTCAGGTGCTCTGGCTATTGGCTCAGCCGGTGTCTGCCCGGCAGGAAGTGCGTTTTTATGCAGGATATCCAGATACTTCAGCAGTTTTATTTTCTGCTCATAGGGCAAATGAATCTGTATCAGGCCGTCCTCAAACTCCTGGCGCAGAACCGGATGCAGACGTTTGAGGCGTTTAATTTCAATATCGGTTTCTACGGGCTGAATGCTTTTAACTAAAGTACTGATAAAGGCCTTGCTTCGTTCCCAGTCATCTTCATTATAACTGTCGTTAAACCGTGTGTTGAGCATCACCTTTTTCCAGACCTTGTTGAGGATCAGCATCAGGTTATCGGGTACCTCATGAGCCTGGGTATGATACAGAATAACCGCATCGATTTTCTTTTCTATCTGGCTTCTGGAAGAAGGGCTTTTAATATTAGCCTGCTGTTTACGGTACTGGATAAAACGTTCCAGGTCATCATGCAGATCTGAAAAAAAAGCACTGTTAATATGATCTTCCTGGTTGGCCAGTTCAACAATCTTGTTCAGTTTAAGGTATAAAGGATTATTCCTGCTGTCTTCATCATTGCTGATACCAAGGGCTGCATCGGCAAAATCCTCCAGAAACAGTCGTGCGGGATGATGATGATTATCTATAAAAGTATCGTCAATCAGGGCAAGATGAATAATGGGAATCGTCAGTTGTCTAAACAGGTGGATGGCTGTAGGGCTCAGGTTTTTATTATTGCAAATATGATCAAACAGAGTTTCAATAATATCAATTAAAAACAGTCTTTTATTTTTAAGTTCGGTTGTTTCTGATGACCGGTTATTATCTGCAAGTATTTTTTCCCGTATTTTCCGGGCAATAGAATGACTGGAGTGATCCAGCTGAAAGTTATGGCCTGATTTTTTAATATTAACAACTGCCTGTACCAGTTCATCGGTACTGACATTATATTGGCAATCGGCATTATACAGGTTATTACTGTAGGAAGAGGTCAACAGGCCGGAAATACTCTTATCCTGGGCTTTTATATAGATATCCTTAAGTGCCTGCAGGCTATTGTTTTCGGCACTGCTTCCCCTTGTGTATTGCCCGGAAACACTATAACCCAAAAGCGAGCTGAACTTAGACGGCGAATTCTGTGCCTGGGTGTTAGTGGTTATATGGCTGGCTGGCTGAGTCCGGGGTGGTGCAGAGGATACCGGTATTGAACCTGGGTTAAATGATGCTGTGCCTGCCTGTCCTGGCGGCATAGTGTTGGCGCCAGGCTGGTCAGAAACCTGTTCTGATCCTGCAGGGGGTATACCCTGACCGGAAATACGATTAGCCAGATCAATTAAGCGACTGTTTAGATTCTGTCCGCTGCTCCCTGTACCGGGAGCAGACTGTCCAAAGCTTTGGGGTTGGCTAATATCCTGACTGCCCTGATTAAGGTTTTGAGTCGGGCTGTTATTTTTTCCATGGCTGTAATGTCGCTCATGGCTGTAATCCGGCTGGCCGGTTATGCCTGGTGCTGAGGCAGGAATGTCTTCCAGACTATTATCAGCAGGCCTGGAATGGGTCTGCCGGAATAGTTTTTTTATAAAATAATCCGGATCAATTTCTGGAAGGATCCCCTTATCAATTAGCTGTTCATTCAGGTTTGTTAATAGTTCAGCTAAGTGGGCGTCCATAAACTGTTCAAAAAGCTCATAAACTTCTATACGGATTTCAGGTGAAAAATCAAATAAATCCAGAGACTCACGAAATGCTGAAATAATGGTTTCAGCACTGATGGGGGTTCCGGAAATTGATTCCCCGTTTTGTTTTAATAATACATAAATCCGCACTTCCAGGTGCTCGAAAGCCTCTTTATTGCGTTTGTGCAGTTTTTCAATAGCGGTTTCATAAGACAGGCTGTCTTCGAGATCTTTTGTAGTTAGCAGATCCAGCTTATTTTTACGTTTATGACTAATGGAGTAAAGATCATCATTCAGACTGGGTTTCAGGTTTGTAGTCTGAAAATGTTTTTTGAGTGACCCTGTAAACTGGGCAATAGAACGACTACCGATGCTACGGATACTGTGTATGGCCGTAAAACACTGGGCCTGGATACTGGTAACGGTGGATTGTTCTGCCTTGCTGACCAGTTTGTCGGTTACCCGTTCGGCAAAGTCGGCCAGTTTTTCAGCAAACCAGTCTTCGGTGGTCTGAATAAGCGTTTCCAGCGTGGGGTTTATGTGTGGATTCATACTTTAACTGTTCAGTGGCTTACGGCACTAAAGGTTTATTGCTTTTCCATAAAAAGTAGAAAGCCTGTCCGGCCAGCATAAAGCCAAGAATTTTCAGTAATGCTGGTGTGCTGACAAAATCCATTAAAGTCCCTGCTGTCAGCAGGTAAACCGCAAGGGTTATAAACAGTTTTGCCTTGTCCTGTACTTTCTGCTTTTCGTTGTTATCAATAATAAGTTCTTTGATTTTGCTCATAATTATCCGCTAACTAATAGTAGTAATAACCTGTTAAAACAGGCCTGTAGAAGGAAAGTCTCCTTTTCCCTGCGTTAAATTCAATACTAGCAGTTCAAAATAAAAAATTCCATGTCAGGCTTCAATTCCCAAAAACCTTGCATCTAAAACCTGTAAGCTATTCTATATATTTGCCCAGAGTTTCACATTCCACCGCTGTAAATTCCGGTTCTGCATAGTCCAGGCGCATGGCTGTAAGACTGCCGCCCCAGAGGCAGCCGGTATCCAGGGCATAGACATCAGGCTGGCTGGTATGGCCGAACAGGGTGGACCAGTGGCCGAATAGTATTTTTAAACCCCGGCTTTTACGGTCAGGCACTTCATACCAGGGAATATAACCGGCTTTCTGGCTGCCGATAATGCCTTTGTTTTTAAAATTGAGCTTGCCTGATGGTTTACAATAGCGCATCCGGGTAAAACTATTGGTAATAAAACGCAGACGATCCCAGCCCTGCAGGGAGTTTTTCCATTTACGGGGTTTATTGCCGAACATATGGGCAAGAAATTCCCGATAATTATCACCGCTGAGCACCTGTTCCACTTCATGAGCACATTGTTGGGCCAGCTTTAAATCCCATTGCGGCGGCAGGCCGGCGTGTACCATGGTATAACCCAGTGCTTTATCGTGATGCAGCAGAGGTTGGGTACGCAGCCAGTCTATCAGCTCGGCTCTGTCCGGTGCCTGGAGAATATCATCCAGAGTATGGTGCT
Organism: Gammaproteobacteria bacterium; assembly: GCA_027012135.1. Taxonomy (GTDB): domain Bacteria; phylum Pseudomonadota; class Gammaproteobacteria; order GRL18; family GRL18; genus JANELJ01. The sequence goes on along the minus strand of JALUZF010000208.1, from coordinate 8,802 downwards.
TAATATTTTCACAGCCTTCGGATAAGGCCAGCAGGGTTAAATCATGGTTGCCCAGTACTGATATAGCCCGTTCCCCGAGGTTTTTAATAAAACGCAGAGTTTCCAGGGATTTGTCCCCGCGATTAACCAGATCCCCGGCAAACCAGAGCATGTCTTTATGCGGATCAAAAGCAATTTTCTCCAGCAGAAATTCCAGGGCATCAAAACAGCCCTGGATGTCGCCAATGGCATAAGTAGCCAATACACTATACCTTTGTAACGTTAATGATTAAGATTACAGATAATAGCATTTATCACTCATAACTGGGAGCACTCCCTGGGAGTGCGGGCATCCAGCCCGCGAATACTGATATTAAATACTATCATCAAGCAGAGATTTTACAGATGACTGAACAGACCATCCCGACTCAATTAACCGAACCATTAGCTAAAGCCAGGGACAAATTTATCCGGACCATTTCCGGTACGGTTCTGGAAAACATGTCTGAGCAGGAGCTGCAATACTGGCTTAAAGTTCTGGTCTGCAGTGATTATGTGGAACGCCAGCTGATTCATCACCTTGAAGCCATTTCGCAGCAATGGGCCGACGGTCTGTACCATCGTTCAGTTGAGGCTGATGAAATGGCGCAAATGCTGGCTCAATCCCTGCAAACTGCTAATAGCGAGCAGGAGCTCTATAAGGTACTGCGCCAGTTTCGCAATCAGCAGATGGTGCGTATTACCTGGCGGGATATTAACGGCCTGGCACCGCTGAATGAGGTTCTGTCTGAATTAACCGAACTGGCCAATTGTACTATTCGCCAGGCTCTGGACTGGCTGGACAGGAAACAGCAGCAGGAACTGGGCACTCCGCTGGACAGTACAGGCCGGGTGATCCCCCTGGTGGTTATCGGTATGGGTAAGCTGGGTGCTTATGAACTGAATTTTTCTTCCGATGTGGATCTTATTTTTGCTTTTTCGGAGCATGGTCAGACGGTTAACGGGACGCGCAGTATTAGCCATAATGAATACTTTATCAAGCTGGGACAGCGTTTAATCAGGGCGCTGGATCAGAAGACTGCTGACGGATTTGTGTTCCGGGTGGATATGCGCCTGCGTCCCTTTGGTCAGAGCGGACCACTGGTGGTGACCTATGGTGCTTTGGAAGAATATTACACTACCCATGGCCGGGAATGGGAGCGTTATGCCCTGATTAAGGCCAGGATGATCACGGGTGAGGAAGTGGACCGGCAGTATCTGCGTACTTTGTTAATTCCTTTTGTTTACCGGCGCTATATTGATTTTTCTGTATTTGAGTCTCTGCGTGAAATGAAATCCATGATTGCTCATGAAGTTAAACAGAAAAAGAAAGAACATAATGTCAAACTGGGCGCCGGCGGTATCCGGGAAATAGAATTTCTGGCCCAGGCCTTTCAGTTACTGCGCGGCGGTCGTGATGAGCGTCTGCAGGAGCGACAGGTTCAGAAAGTGCTGGTTTATCTGGGTCAGCAGAACCTGCTGCCTGAATTTGTGGTTAATGAATTACTGGAAGCCTATGGTTTTCTGCGCCGTACCGAACATCGTATCCAGCAGATAAATGATCAGCAGACCCATAATCTGCCGGATGCAGATTATCCCCGCGCCCGTATTGCCTGGGGTATGGGCTATGTTGACTGGGACAGCTTTGTACAGGATCTGAATGTAATCCGTAACACGGTACAAAACCATTTTGAACAATTATTCCAGGCACCACAGGCTGATGACGGCAAAAATATTGATGATGAAGTACAGGGGATCTGGCAGGCTGGTTTAAGTGATGAACGTTCTGCTGTCATTTTAAACGAACTGGGCTATAGCGATGGCCAGGAAATTGTTCGTCTGCTGGCCAGTTTCCGTGGTTCCAGTCTGTATAAAAAAATGTCCAAAGAGGGTACCAGCCGACTGGATCGGCTGATGCCGCTGGTATTAAAGGCCGTGGCTCAGGTGGAAAACAGCGAAACCACCTTTAAACGCATAATGGAGGTGATTGAAAGTATCTGCCGCCGCTCAGTCTATATGTCCCTGCTGGTAGAAAACCCGCTGGGGCTGTCACAACTGGTAAAACTCTGTTCCGGCAGCTCCTGGATCACCCGACTGCTCAGTCGTCATCCGGCCTTATTTGACGAACTGCTGGACCCCAGAATTCTTTATGCCCCCTTAGATCGTGAACATTTGTTTGCCGAACTGGAGCAGAAAATGCAGGCTGTTCCGCTGGATGATCTGGAACAAAGAATGGATGTACTGCGTTATTTCAAGCAAAGCCATGTGCTCAGGGTGGCAGCAGCGGATGTAGCCAACTCAATATCTTTAATGAAAGTAAGTGATTACTTGACCTGGATTGCAGAGGTGATCCTGCATTTTGTACTGCAGACTGCCTGGCATGATATGGTTGGTCGATATGGAGAGCCCCAGTTAAATGAACTAGAGAAGGCCGGTACCGATCAACCGCCGCAATTCGGTACCGGGTTTATAATGCTGGGCTTTGGCAAACTGGGCGGTTTAGAACTGGGCTATAGCTCTGATCTGGATATGGTTTTCCTGTTTTCCGATGCCTATAACGGTGGTCATACCAATGCTGAAGCAGAAAATTCAAAAGAAGTGGACAATCTGCAGTTTTTCTCCCGCCTGTCACTTAGAATTATGCATATTTTACAGACCCAGACCCCGGCAGGTATCTTATACGAAGCGGATATGCGCCTCAGACCTAATGGTAATTCAGGTTTAATTGTTAATAGTTTCAAGGCATTTAGGGAATACGAACTGGAAAAAGCCTGGACCTGGGAACACCAGGCTCTGGTTAGGGCCCGTTTTGTCGGTGGAGATGAACGGCTGGAGGAAGATTATCGCGCCATCCGTCAGGAAATTTTAAGTATTAAACGGGATGGAGAAACCCTGAAACAGGAAGTACGGGATATGCGCAAAAAAATGCGCGAGGCACTGGTCAAAAAGAAAGCCGGAATGTTTGATATCAAACAGGGCTTTGGCGGCATTGCCGATATTGAATTTATGGTCCAGTACCTGGTGCTAAAAAATGCGGCCCAGCACCCGCAGTTACTGATATGGACTGATAATATCCGCATCCTGTACACCCTGGCTGAAACCGGTATTTTAAGTCAGCCAACAGTGGCTGACCTAATCCAGTGCTACCGCCAGTTCCGCGCCCGTCTGCACCAGCTCAGCCTGCAGGAAGTTTCCGGTGTGATAGCAGAAGAAGAATTTGTACAGCAGCGCAGTAAAGTTCAGCAGTACTGGAAAGAGATTATGGAGTAAACCATTTCCCAGCTTGCACCATCCAGTGCCTTCTCCCTCCGGGAGAGGGAATTTAAAGACGCTTAATTCAGGAAAAGGTCGGCTTTTTTATGGAGCAAACTCCCCCCATAGTGTAGAATACAAGGTTTGTAATTCAGATTTATCAAGGAGTTTGCTTATGTCGATGGCTGACCGTGACGGGGTCATCTGGCTGGACGGGGAGATGGTTCCCTGGCGTGAGGCCAAAGTGCATGTTTTAACCCATACCCTGCATTATGGAATGGGGGTATTTGAAGGTGAACGGGCTTATCAGACTGATAAAGGCACGGCGATATTTCGTCTGCAGGAACATACGGATCGCCTGTTCCGCTCTGCGCATATTCTCAATATGCCCATGCCCTTTGATAAAGACACCATTAACGAAGCAACTAAAGCAGTGGTGGCCCAGAATAACCTGGACTCTGCCTATATCCGTCCCATGGCCTTTTACGGCAGTGAGGGCATGGGCCTGCGTGCCGACAATCTGAAAACCCACGTCATGGTGGCCGCCTGGGAATGGGGTGCCTATCTGGGTGATGAGAACCTTGAAAAAGGGATCCGTATCCGTACTTCCTCATTTACCCGTCATCATGTCAATATCACTATGTGCAAGGCCAAGGCTAACGGCAACTATATGAACTCCATGCTGGCTCTGCAGGAAGCGCTGACAGACGGCTATGATGAAGCCTTATTACTGGATGTGGAGGGCTTTGTGGCTGAAGGTTCCGGAGAAAATATCTTTATTGTCCGCAACGGTAAAATTTTTACCCCGGATCTGACCTCTGCCTTAGAAGGTATTACCCGGGATACTATCTTTATTCTGGCAGCAGAACTCGGTTATGAAATTGTTGAAAAACGCATTACCCGTGATGAAGTCTACAGTGCCGATGAAGCCTTCTTTACCGGGTCGGCGGCTGAAGTCACCCCGATTCGTGAACTGGATAACCGGACTATTGGCAGCGGTACCCGTGGACCGATAACCGAACAATTACAGAGCATGTATTTTGACCAGGTTTATGGCCGTCGGGACAGGTATCCGGAATGGCAGACGCTGGTTAGAGGGTAGAGTTTTTAGGTACAGGGTTTGTAACTTCTCACTATAAATTAATGTAATTTAGAGTGCATGGCTGCAGGTGCTGGATTTACAGGGTTTTGAAAACATGGATGTTTTCACAAAGTGATACATGGACGTACTGGAGCGCCCCTGGAAATTCAGTAGCTGTAGGCAGTCACGTTTAGGTACACTGAATAATTATCAAGGTTTTAGGTTAAACTATACATCAGGAATTAATATGGATAATGCAGCAATAGAAGAATTAGCAGAAGATCTGGCTACGCCTAATGCCAGTAACCGTTATGAGCTGAAAGAATCTGATCTGCCTGCCCATTGCCCCATGCCCGGTACCAGCCTGTGGAATTCTCATCCCAGGGTTTATCTGCCTATTAAGGAAAATGGCGGCCATGCCAAATGCCCTTACTGCGGTGCAGAATATCTGCTTAAAGCCTGATTTCAGGTTGTTATTATACCGAGAATAATTTGACTGACTTGACCAGGGCTTCGCGCAGGATATTAATTATCGGCCCCTCCTGGGTCGGCGACATGGTTATGGCGCAAAGTCTGTTTATACTGCTTAAACAGCAGGAACCCGGTAGCCGGATGGACGTAATGGCGCCCAACTGGAGCGGCGCACTGCTTGAGCGTATGCCCCAGGTCAGTGAATTTATTGCCATGCCCCTGGGACATGGAGCTCTGCAGTTAAAAATGCGTTACCGCCTGGGACATGCTCTGCAGAAACACCACTACGATCAATGCATCCTGCTCCCCAATTCTCTTAAGTCTGCCTTAATCCCCTTTTGGGCAAATATACCACAGCGTACCGGTTATATTGGTGAAATGCGTTATGGTCTGCTCAATGATATTCGTAAACTGGACAAATCCCTGCTGACCATGACTGTTCAGCGCTTTGCGGCTCTGGCCTATCCGAAAACACAGATGTATCAGCCGCAATACCGTCAACTGGATAATATTCCGGTACCGAGCCTGCAGGTTAAAGCCGAGCAGGTAGATAAAGCCTTACAGAAGTTTGCTTTAAATAAGGCTCAGCCTGTTTTATCGCTTTGTCCCGGTGCCGAATACGGGCCGGCTAAACAATGGCCGGCCCGCCATTATGCCCAACTGGCCAGGGAAAAAATCTCTCAGGGCTGGCAGGTATGGATTTTTGGTTCACAGAAAGATCAGGCTATTGGTGATGAGATTTTAAAACAGATCAATGATCCATCTGCCGTTAGTCTGTGCGGTAAAACTGAACTGGCAGAAGCCATTGACCTGATGTCTGTCAGCGGTATGGTGGTGAGTAATGATTCCGGTCTGATGCATATGGCAGCGGCATTAGGTGTACCTGTAGTGGGTGTTTATGGCTCCAGCGATCCGAATTTCACCCCGCCGCTGGGCAATAATAGTAAAACCGTCAGCCTTAACCTGGAATGCAGCCCCTGTTTTAAACGTACCTGCCCATTAGGGCATACCAATTGTCTGGAAAAACTGACACCGGAGCAGGTGCTTAGTGCACTGGAACAGTTAAGTCGGCATCAATCCTCTGAGGCAGACCTGTCTTGATCCGCTGTCTGATTATAAAAACCTCATCCCTGGGAGATATTATTCATACCCTGCCGGCTATAACCGATGCCGTTAATGCTCTGGGTGATATTGAGTTTGACTGGGTAGTGGAAGAAACTTTTGCAGAAATACCCGCCTGGCACCCGGCAGTAAAAACCGTTATACCGGTGGCTATCCGACGCTGGCGCAGACAGCCGCTTAAAACCCTGTTTTCTGAAGAGTGGAAACAGTTTAAACAAAACATCGGTGCCAGCCGGTATGACTGTATTATTGATGCTCAGGGACTATTAAAAAGCGCCTGGCTGACACGATATACTCATGGGCCGGTTTACGGACTGGATAAAAACTCTGCCCGAGAACCGCTGGCCTCGAGATTTTATGACCAGCCGTTTAAAGTTAATAAAGATCTGCATGCAGTGGAACGGCTACGACAGTTATTTGCCCGTGTGCTGGGCTATACTTATACTGCTGAAGTTGATTATGGTATTAGCGGTTCTGACAAAGAGTCCGCTGTAACAGGGAAAGCAATTGCTTCGGGTGTTTTATTTTTTCATGGTACAACATGGGCAACTAAACACTGGCCGGAAAGCTACTGGCAGGAACTGGCTCAACAACTGGTCGCTCATGGCTATTCTGTTTTTTTACCCTGGGGCTCAGAGCCTGAGCGGTTAAGAGTGCAAACAATTAAAAAAGCCGTAGAGGCTTCTGAACAGGTCATTATTCTGCCAAAAATGTCCCTGACTGAAATCAAATGTCAGCTCTCTGCGGTAAGAGCCGTTGTGTCAGTAGATACCGGTCTTGCACATCTGGCAGCAGCCCTGGACAAGCCTCAGATCAGCCTGTTTGGTCCAACCAACCCGGGGCTTACCCGACCCTATGGTAATAACCAGGTGATTCTACAGGTGGATTACCCCTGTAAAGCCTGTATGCAGAAAAAATGTAACAAGCCGGCTGTTCAGGATGATAAAAAACTTATTTATCCGGCCTGTTTTTCCAGCCTGAAACCGCAGCAGGTTTATCAACAGTTAGTTACGCTAACAGGCGGTCAGTTGTCATGAAAATTGCCTTTGTATTATTCAAATATTTTCCCTTTGGCGGTTTGCAAAGAGACTTTATGCGTATTGCCCGTCTGTGTGCAGAAACGGGGCATAAGGTAACGGTCTATACCCTGTCATGGCAGGGTGAACAACCTGCGGACTTTAATATTAAAGTGATGAAAGTCAGTGCTATAACTAATCATAAACGTTACCAGAAATTTGAAAAATCCTTAATGGCTGATTTAAGACAGCATCCGGTGGATATGCTGGTGGGCTTTAATAAAATGGCCCACCTGGATGTTTATTATGCAGCTGATGCCTGTTATGCCGAAAAAGCTCACAAGCTGCGTGGGCGGCTGTACCGCATGGGCAGTCGTTACAGTTATTTTTACCATAATGAAAAAGCAGTTTTTTCCAGCCAGTCCCGGACTCAGATTCTGATGATTTCAGATGCTCAGAAAGCTATTTTTAAAAAATATTATCATACCCAGGATGAACGTTTTCACCTGCTGCCGCCAGGCATTGCCCGTGATCGTAAAGCCCCGGCTAATGCGTCGCAAATCCGCTCGGCATTTAGAAAAAAACTAAATCTTTCTGAGCAGGATTTATTATTATTGATGGTGGGTTCAGGGTTTAAAACCAAGGGACTGGACCGGGCTCTGCTGGCTATGCAGGCACTGGATCCGGCACTGAGGGGTAAAGTGCAGTTTATTATTATTGGTCAGGACAATCCTAAAAAATTCAGCCGTTATGCCCAGCAGCTGGGACTGGGCAAACAGGTGCAGATCCTGGCGGGGCGAGATGATATTCCAGAATTTCTATTAGGGGCCGATGTGCTTATCCACCCTGCCTATAATGAAAACACCGGTACGGTACTGCTGGAAGCCATGGTAGCCGGGCTACCGGTACTGGTTACAGACATCTGCGGTTATGCGCATTATATTGACGAAGCCAATGCCGGCATAGTGCTGGGCTCCCCCTTTTCTCAGCAGCAGCTTAATGAGGCACTGGCAAAAATGTTTACAGAGCCGGAATCCCGTGCCCGGTGGCAGAAAAATGCCCTGAGCTTTGCGGAGACGGCGGATATTTATTCCATGCCGGAAACTGCGGTAAGCTTAATTGAACGCTTTGCTGAGCAAAAAAATCAGGCTAAAGGTGGTATAATGCATGAAGCTTGAGCTGGCACCGGTATTTCAGCGGCACTGGAAAGATAAAGATCCCTTTGTTGAAGCTGAACAGTTACAGGGGGAAGTGTTTCGTGAGCTGGAGGCGCGTCGCACCCTGCGCTTTAAGCTGGAGGGTAAAAGTTATTTTATTAAAATTCACCGCGGTGTAGGCTGGTTTGAAATACTGGAAAATTTGCTGCGTTTACGTCTGCCGGTGCTGGGAGCACGTAATGAATATGAAGCAATTCGCAGGCTGGAAACGCTCAATATTGATACCATGAGCATTTGTGCTTATGCTGAAAAAGGTCTCAATCCGGCCCGGCGGAAATCCTTTATTATTACCGAGGATCTGGTTAATACCATCAGTCTTGAAGATTTTTGTCTGGACTGGCACAAAAAAAAACCGGATTTTCGTTTAAAAAAAGCGTTGATTGAAAAACTGGCCCTGGTTAGCCGGCTTATGCATAATCATGGTATTAATCACCGGGACTATTATATCTGTCACTTTTTACTGGCTTTACCGCTGCCGGAAAAAGACGGGCAGATAGCGGTTGAAAATTTGAAAGTCTCTTTAATTGATTTACACCGGGCACAGTTAAGAAGCGTTACACCGCAACGCTGGCGAATAAAAGATATTGCCAGCTTATACTTTTCAGCCATGAATATTGGCCTGACA